>JBBRUM010000339.1:0-4446 GCA_038247815.1 Tepidisphaerales bacterium
AGATGGGTTTTGACATCCGACATCCGACATCCGACATCCGACATCCGACATCCGACATCCGACATGCGAATTTGTCTTTACACGGCTACGGCGTTTCCGAAGGTGGGGGGACAGGAGGGGGTGGTGGATGCGTTGGCGCGAGAGTTGGTGGTGCGGGGGCATGAGGTGACTGTTTTGGCGCCTTGGCCTCGGGGTGGGGTGAGTGGGGGGGCGGTGCGGGGGTGGGATGCGGGGGTGCCGTATCGAATGGTGAGGCATCCGCGGTTTGTGTCGACGCGGTGGTTTGTGGGGTGGTATGGGGTGTTCCTCAAGCGGCTTGGCGGGTTTGATGTGATGCACGCGCACGACGTGTATCCGACGGGGTGGATTGCGATGCGGGCGGGGGTGGGGAAGGTGGTGATGACGTCGCACGGGGGCGATCTGAACGAGGGGAACGTGCGGATCGTCAAGCCGGGGGTGGAGGCGCGGTGCGTGGCGGCGCTGGAGGGGGCGGCGGGGCTGATCAGCATTGGGCGGTTTACCGAGGCCAACTTTCGGCGGCTAAGCCAGCGGTTGCCCGAGGTGGTGACGATTCCCAACGGGGTGAATGTCCAGGCGCTGTCGGCTGGGGAGGCGCGCAGGGTGGAGGGGGTGGGGCCGGGGAGGTTCTTGCTGTGTTTGGGGAGGTTGCACAAAAGGAAGGGGGTGGATGTGCTGATCCGGGCGATGGCGTTGGTGGACGGGGTGGATCTGGTGGTGGTGGGGGAGGGGGACGAGCGGGCGGCGCTCGAGCGGCTAGCCGGGGAGGTGGGTGGAGGGGCGGCGGGAAGGGTGCGGTTTTTGGGTCAGCGTGGCGGGGCGGAGAAGACGTGGTTGTTGAGGAATGCGCACGCGGTGGTCATGCCGTCGCGAGGGTGGGAGGGGTTTCCGCTGGTGGTGCTGGAAGCCGGGGCGGCCAGTCGTGGTGTGATTGCGTCGCGGGTAGCGGGATTGGAGGATTTGGTGGAGGACGGGGTGACGGGGCGGCTGGTGGCGGCTGAGGACGCCGAGGCGCTGGCGGGGGCGATTCGGGAGTCGCTCGTGGGAGACGTAGCGGCGAGGTGGGGGAGGGCGGCGTTCGAGCGGGTGCCGCGGTATGCGTGGGGGAAGATCGCGGAGGAGCACGAGGCGTTTTACCGGCGGGTGGCCGGGAGGGCGCGGTAGGTGGTGGCGGCTTGTGCGAGGAACGAGCGGTGGGTGGCGAGGAGCGCGGCTTTGGCGGAGGATTGGGCGGAGAGCAGGGCGGGGTCGTTGGCGAGGAGTTGGCCTGTGATGCGGCGGAGCTTGCCGAACTGGGAGATCCAGGCGGGGCGGATGGAGTAGGGCTGGGCGGAGATGGTTTCGATGAAGCCCTGGCCGCGCCAGTCCAAGCCGACGGGGATAATCGGCTTGCCGAGGGCGAGGGCGGTGAGCGCGGCGTGCAGGCGGAAGCCGACCATGCCCCGGATGGAGTTAAAGCGTTCGAGCTGCTCGGTGAGGCTGTCGGTGTAGAAGACGTCGAAGGCCGGGGGGTTGGGCGGGGGGAGGTGCTCGCGGGCGAAGGCGACGTCGCGGTCTTCGTGGAGGGTGACGAGGGTGGGAACGCCGGTGGCGACGAGGTGGCGGATGTAGGCGAGGGTGGCGGCCATGAACCGGCGGCCGAGGAAGGAGTCGCGGATGTAGTAGGGGGGGAGTGAGACGGCGAGGGGGCCGGAAGAGTGGGCGGTGACGGGAGCGGGGGTGAGAAACGTGACGGGGCAGCCGGTGCACTGGGTTTGTACGCCGATCCTGGCGAGCTCGCTGACGGTGGTGACGTCGCGAACGGCGTGGGCGAAGCTCTTGGCGAACAGGGCGCGGACTTCGGTGGTGGAAGGGTCGACATACGGGCGAATGGACTGGCCGAAGCTCGAGCCGGTGCCCATGCCGATGAGGAGCACGGGAACGCGGAGGGCGTCGATCGAGGCTGAGTCCGTGAAGACGCCCCATCTGCCGCGGCGCGGGCCGGAACCGCCCTGGCGACGCGGCTTGCGGGGTTCGAGCAGGTTCGAGCCGCCGATGACGACGAGGTCGGCTTGGGCGTTGGTGGCGGCGAGATTCTCGCCGCGCACGCCGATCTCGCGGTCGCCGCGGTCGTATCGGTCGTTGACGGGGATGGAGGTGAACTGGCAGGGGCCGAAAAACTCGGGGAGCTGGGCGTGAATGGCGTGGGCCACCATGTGGTCGCCGACGTTCCCCGAGCCGAGGGGGAAGTAGTGGTGCACACGGAGAGGGGAGGCAGCGGAAGACATGCGGGGTGGAAACCCTATGCGGGGGGGCCGCGCGACACAATTCGGGAGGGGGCGAGCGGTGCTAAAGTGGGGGATGAATACGACGCCGCACGCGAGCTCGCCCGGGAACGCGCCCTTGCCAAAGGAAGCCTCGCCCAATCCGCAGAGCAGCTTGCTGGAAATGCACCGGGGGAATGACGCCACCGGTACCGAACTCATCACCTATGGCGATGTGGAGATCGTGTCGACTTACGGCGTTCCCCAAGCGGAGTACGCGGCGATCCGCAAGGCGTCGGGGCTGATGGACTTGGCGCAGCGGGGGGTGCTCGAAGTCGGGGGAAAAGACCGGGCGTCGTTCCTGAACAACTTCCTGACGAATCTCACGTGGAGCAAGGACACGAAGCTGCCGATGGCGGAAGGCACTGGGGTGTACTCGTTCTTGCTCAATGGCAAGGGGCGTGTGATAGCCGACATGAATGTGCTGGAGACGGGGGAGAGCATTTATCTGGAGACGGATGCTCGGCTTGTACCGTTCTTGCGAACGTCGTTGGGGAAGTATGTGTTTACGGAGAAGGTGACGTTCACAGACAGGCGGGGGGAGTGGTGTGTGCTGGCGGTGCACGGGCCGCTGGGGCTTGGGGTGTTGCAGGAGGCGGGGGCGGTGATGGGGGAGCTGGGGGTGCTGGGGAGCAAGAGGGTGAAGGTGGGGGGTAAAGAGGTGCTGGTGTTTCGGGATGATGTGTGCGGGGTGCCGGGGTACTTTCTGGTGGTGGGGCGGGGGGACGTGGGGGAGGTGTGGAAGGCGCTGGCGGCGCCGTACGAGGGGCAGACGAACAAGCGGACCCTGCGGCCGGTGGGGTGGGCGATGTTTAACGCGACGCGGATCGAAGCCGGGCGGCCGATGTATGGGATTGATTTTTCGGACCAGTCGTTGCCGGCTGAGACGGGGGCGTTTGGGCGGGCGGTGTCGGTGGTGAAGGGGTGCTATCTGGGGCAGGAGATTGTGGCGCGGATGTACGCGCGGAATGTGGTGGCGAAGGAGCTGGTGGGGGTGCGGATGCTGGCGGACGCGCTGCCAACGGCTGGGGCGGAGGTGTTGGATGGCGGGGGGACGAACGTGGGGGTGGTGACGAGTTCGACGTTGTCGCCGGTGATGGGGCGGGCGGCGGTGGCGCTGGCGACGGTGAAGAAGGGGTTTACGGCGGTGGGGACGAAGCTGCGGATACCGGCTGAGTCGGCGATGCGGGAGGCGGAGGTGGTGGGTTTGCCGTTTGTGGGGGGGGAGGAGGGTGTGTGAGATTTGTTGCGTGAATTTGTGGGGGATTGGTTATGATGCGGTGACTATGGCGATTACTTCAGACGCGTATCGGGTTCGGCCGGGTGGAAAAGTCAGCCTGAAGAAGTACAAGACGGACGACATGGGTGAGTTTGACTCGAAGGAGAGCGCCCATCCGCTGACGCAGAAGAATTTCGAGAAGATTCGCGACCTGCAAGGCGTGATGTACGCCGAAGGCAAGCACGCGCTGCTCGTGATCTTCCAAGCCATGGACGCCGGCGGGAAAGACGGGGCGATCCAGAGCATCTTCACCGGAGTCAACCCCCAGGGGTGCCGAGTGACGAGCTTCAAGCAGCCGTCGCTCCGCGAGCGCAAGCACGACTTCCTGTGGCGACACCATATGGCCTGCCCGCCGAAGGGGATCATCGGCGTGCACAACCGCTCGCACTACGAAGCCGTTCTCGTCGAGCGCGTGAAAAACATCGTGCCCAAGTCGATGTGGAAGGAGCGGTACGAGCACATCCGGGTGTTCGAGGAGATGCTGGCTGAGGAGGGAACGGCGGTGGTGAAGTTCTTCCTGCACATCTCGAAGGACGAGCAGAAGAAGCGGATCCAAGACCGCCTGAACGACCCGAAGAAGATGTGGAAGTTTTCCTCGACGGACGTCGAAGAGCGGCAGTTCTGGGACGACTACCAGCAGGCGTACGCGGACCTGCTCGAGCAATGCAGCACCAAACACGCGCCGTGGTACGTCGTGCCAGCCGACCACAAGTGGTTTAGGAACTGGGTGATCTCCGACGCGCTGGTGAGAATACTGAAGGGATTGCAGATGGAGTTCCCCCGGCCGGAGAAGGGGATCGAGAACGTGAAGGTGGTGTAAAGGGGGGGGATGAGGTCTGTCCTCTC
>JBBRUM010000340.1:0-4441 GCA_038247815.1 Tepidisphaerales bacterium
CCGCGATGGCTAACATCAATGCACTGGGACGCGCCCGAAATTTAGCTCGACAGGCTGCGGAGGCGGCTAACGGTGGATTGATGAACTATCGTACCCAAGCCACTGGAAACTTCATGGACGAGCGCAGAAAAATGCGTGCCGCGGCCAGCCATTACTCACTCGGGGTTTCACTGAATTTTTCTGGTGCGTGAGGGAGGAAAGCGTAAGACCGGGCTGGCCGATCCCTCATGGAAAGTGTCGTTAGTCCATACCCAACAAGAAGTTACATTGATCGGAAATGAACCTGTCTTTTGGACATTCAGGCGGTCTTCTGGATGTCCAAAAGACAGGTTCATTTCGTCTTCGCCCGATTACGACGGCGGGGACGTCGGGCGTCGGTTCTCGGGTCGGTTTGGTACCCAGAATCGGCTTCGTTGGAGGTGGTGCACTCCGGCTTGTCGCCGGTTGCACGCTGTTCTTCCACCCACTTCTTGGCGGCCTTCTGGGCCAGATACTCGGCTAGGGCAAGGTACTTCTCGTTCATGGTGAACTCCTAAAAAAAGACTGGGCGGGCCGGAGTAACGCACTCCGGCCCGCCCAGTTGATGGTTGACGAATTCGTCGAGGTCCTACATGCCTTCGGCGGTCACGTCGTCACTTGTCAACGCCGCCGCCGCCTCCGACGCCTTCGACGCCGCCGCCTCCTTCTCCTCTTTGACCCGCATTGAAAGAACCCGAGTCGAGATTTTGAACTTGTCCGCTATTTGCTTCCACGGTACACCGGCGGCACGCATCGCCTTGACCTCGGTAAGCACAAGTTTGCTTTTCGGAACAGTGTCGAGGCTCACGACCACATCATCAAGTTCCGGAAGCTCCATCGCCTCCGGCACCTTCAGCCCCGCCGCCTTAAGGGCGCCGATCGGACTCAGCCGAAACCTGATTTTCGCGTCGTGAAACTTCTTGTCGGGGTTCTTGAACAACTCGATCGTCGCGTAGCACACGATCTGGTGAAGCACGGCTGCCGCGTCGGCATCTCCCGTTGCAAGCCGATCAACGGCAGATTTGATCGTCGCGACGATCTCAGTAGCTGTCGGAAGTTTGCGGGACTGTTTCTCGGCAATGAGTTTAAGTCGCTTCACCTCCGCCTTCACCTCGGTCAACTCATTTTGGGCGAGGCCGTATCGCTCACCGGCTGGGCTTTGACGTCCATGCTCCGCCACGAGGTCCAGCAAGTTCTTGACGGCCGTCTCCGCCTTGCCCATCTTCACCTGCGCATTGCGAAGCTGCTCGGGCTGTGCGTCCATTTCAGCCCTTCCGGCCGCCTCGAACTTACGGACGTACTCGGCGATCCAATCGGAATCGGCGGCGCACAACCTGTACACCTCGTCCGTCACTGCCTTGATCACGGTTTGGGAGTGCAGGGTCCGGTCGTTCAAGCAAGACCCCGACGCGCGACGCCGGCATCGGAAGAGCGGTTTATCCTCGCCCACGTAACGCCACATCCCCATCGGGCGTTTACACGCGCCGCACATCAGCAGTCCCAACAGCGGCAGTTTCGGGTACCGATGGTGGGGATGAACTTTCCTGCCCTTGAACGGCAGGGACCTCTCGGCAAGTTTCTGCTGAACGCTTTCAAACAGCTCGTCGGTAATGATTCGAAGCTCTTTACGGAGCGTGAGTTGGTGAGTCGACGGGTCGGTCTTCTGGGTATGACCGACGCCGCCTTGGTCCTTGAGAATCGTCCGGACTCCCCACTTCCACTCGCCGATGTACTTCCGGTTTCGCAGCATGGTATCGATCATGAAGTAGGTCCAATCCGACTTTCCCCTCGACTTGTTGGACTTGGGAGCGCCCTCTTTGGTGAACTTTCGAACGATGTTGGGCACCGATACGTTCTGCTCGAACAACTCAAAAGCTTTCCGCACCCAGACGGCTTGGGTTTCGATGATGACATACCGGCGGGTGAACTTTTTTCCTTCCTCAAGTAATTGGACCCAGTTAGCCTCAATCGGCGCCGTGTCGTATCCGTAACACCAATCGCCCAGCGCGGTGGCGGAGCTGAGTACTTTTCCCTTGGCCCCGCGGCCCACTCGGTGAGAAGTCTTCGACCCCTCCATTGCCGTCTGAAGCTGGGCGACGCTGAGTTGGACTTTCCAATCCTGCTCAGAGCAGCCGGTATCCATGTTTTCGTAGCAACAAATAACCCGACCCATTCGGGCAGTTATGTCCTTGAAAATCCCGGCCGCATTGGAATTTCTGGTCAGCCTTGTCAATTCGTCGAGCGCGAGCGTCCCAAGTTGCCCTGATTCGATCAGTGCCAGAAGCTCGCTGTAGCCTGGACGGGATTCGTCCGTGCCACTCATCGCCTCATCCGCGATCAACCTGAATGATGCGGGATCGATTCCTTTCTTCTGAAGATATTCTCGAACGTTCCGTTCCTGATCGGTGCAGCTGCTTGCGCTTTGCATCTCAGTTGAGTAACGGGCGTAAATGATGTTTTGTTTTGGTTGTTTGGGCATGGTGGCCTTTTGGTCTGAGACCAAAAATCACGACGCCTAAACGAGTTTGGTACTGTGCCTAAAAAGGTGTCCTGGGAGGGGAGCCCGTGGCCTCGAATGTCCATCGTTGTCCATCTCTAATTGCTACTGCGATAACGACTTGTCGCACTAAACCCATTAGATACAGACACTTAGGAACCTTCAGGCTCGAATCTCCCCCTCTCCGCTTGATTCACACGAGCCTTCACAAGTCATTGTGGGGGCTCGTGTTGTAAACGGCTCTGTGACTGTCACACCCACTGTGTCGGGATTGTGTCAATCACGGAGGAGGAGTTGACCCGATTAGGCGGGCATGGATTCCACCTCGGCGCGTGTCACCGCGACCATCGGAAGGGGTTCAACAACCGACGACGGTGCCCACGCGGGCCCCTGGTCTCCGAAGTTGAGTTGTTTCATGAGTGTCTGAGACGCTTCAGGGCGGAGGTGGAAGTAGTGACGGACGATCGTGGAGTTGGCGTGACCCACCCAGCTCATCAGCACATGCTCTGGTACGCCGCGGCGGCAGCACTCCGAAACGAAAAAGTGTCGGAAGGAGTGTGGGGTGATCGCCGCCAAGGTATTCGGTGCTTGGGACCGTTTGGTGCCCGTCACCTGTTCGGCGAGCTTGGTCAGCGCGTGGCGGATGTCGTCCTGCTTAAGGGCCGTGTTGCCCGGGCCGCGGAACACCAGGTCCTTCGGCTTTGCACGATTCTGTTTTAGCAGCGTCTCCAGCGCCGCCTGTGCCGGTACGCGGCGGGTCTGTCCGTTCTTGGTCGATTTGGCTTTGGTCTGACCGTGCGGCCTCGTGCCGCCTTCATCCCGTACCACAATCACCAGACCACCCGTCGGCCCGTCTTCGATGTCCGACCAGTCCAGCTGAATGAGTTCCCCCAAGCGCATCCCCGTCGTGCTCAAGCCGAGGATTACGTCCGCCAGCCACTGGGTCTCCGGGTCTGACTTGGCTTCACGGCAAAGACGCGATACCTCCGCTTGGGTGGGGCAGTAGCGGTTGGTGCCCTTGGGTCGCTCGAGTTCGAGCTCGATCTTGAGTTCACGTGGAAGCAATTTCATGGAAATGAGGCGAATGAGTACCTGCTTGAGGATCGTTCCTTCAGTATACAGCGTCCGGGCGCGCTTCCCGGACCGTTCGGCGGCGTCCAGATAGGATGACAAGACCTCCGCGGTCACCTCGTCCCAGAAGAAGACGCAGTTCCGCTTCGCGTAGGCGATGAAGTTGTCGAGGACCGGCTTGTAGCGTTTGGCGGAGGAGGGCTTGATACCCCCGGCGGCTTTGCCGCGGCCGTTCCTCTTCTCATAGGCTTCACGGCCCTGATCGAGGTCCAGGCGGGGCTTCTCGGATCCGCTTGCGGTGGGGTTAAGCTGCTGGTGGACGATGCGGTCGACTTCACGGAGGTTGGCGAGGGCGTGTTCATAGTCGGTCGTACCAAGACTCTTGCGGCCGGCGTTGACGTCATTGCCGGTGCGACCGTCGGCGTAGAAGGTGCCGTTGCGCAGGGTCACCTTCCATTTGTAATGGGTGAGCTGAACTTGCTGAGACTTCAAAGGTGTGGGCATGAGTTAGTTCCGATGGTTTTTCATCCACCTGGGGGGCGGTCCCTTACGGACGCGAATACCTGAGGTGGAGGGACCGGCACCCGCGCCCCCGGCGGGGGCGGAAGAGGCACCGGTCGAATGTGAGTTGGATGTTTCAAAGACGGGGTCCGACGCCTGCGTAGAACCCGCCGGCGACGACGAACCCGATGCAGACGTGGTGGCGACGGCACCCCGGCCCGGCTGAATGCCGGACTCGTTCCGCTCGTCGCCTGTGTGCCGGTCCACTGTTTGGAAGCGGGGCTTGGCCCCAAAAACTCGATAAAGCTCTGTTACGGGAATCCGGATGTGGCAGCCTTTACCGCGCTGACTGAC
>JBBRUM010000341.1:0-4433 GCA_038247815.1 Tepidisphaerales bacterium
CCATACAGGCAGCCCGTGCAAAATCTGCCCCTCCCCGGCAGCGTTAACCAATGATCCCAAAACGATTTAAACCAACCTCCACCCCCTCCATCCCCCACCGATCCAATCCATCAAAATCTAGCAAAAAGTACCGCATCTCAATTTCACATCTCCTCCACTAACTTGCACGCCGCTCCCCCCCGCCGCCACCGCCCTCGGCAGAACGGTTCAAGAGCGGTAAAGCAGGACATTCCAACAAAGGAACTACAAGGGGAGACTTCAACGCGGTGGCTTACGGTTTCCGTCGCAGCGTGATCAACCGAATCGGAACCGTGCGGGTGGGCGTCGGGTGGAGCGAGGTCGCGGTTTGCCAGCCGTGTTCCTTGGCAAACGGCAGAAACGCTTCGCCGGTTTGGCGACCGGGTTCACCCAGCAGGATCTCGCCGCCGGGGGCAAGGTGGCGGGAGAAGAACGAGTGAAGGTAAGGCCATTGCTTGCGTTCGTAGAGGATGTCCGTGCCGACGATCAGAGGGAAGGAGGGGAAGGTTTGGGTGAGGTCGTCGGTGGTCCAGTCTGTCCGCCGGGTGGTGACGCGGGACCGCCAAGGGAAGGTATTGAGCTGGGTGAAGAGCAGGGCGGGAGGTTCGAGGTCGGCGGCCAGGACGGTGGCCCCGGCGAACGCGGCGGCTGCGGCGGTCATGCCCATTCCACAGCCGAGGTCGAGCACGTTCACACCGGCGAGTTTTCTGCCGGCGAGCATCTCACCGATGACATAAGACGAATCCCAAAGCTCAGCCCAGTAGGGCAAATGCAGCGTGTCGCCGGGCAGGTCGCGGTGGCCGGAGTTTTTCTCCTGGAGGTCAGCCAGCGCGGCGACCTGGTCGAGCACGGCGTCTGGGTCGGCGACGCGGTGGAAGTCCAGGGAAAGTGGCCCGAGCGCCACGACCTGAAGCGTGGTCGGGTAATCGGCGCCGATGCGGTCGTGCAAGGCGACAAAGGCGGGATCAACGCGGATGGCGGCGTGGGACGACATGTGGACGGCGACAATAGGGGGTCGGCAGGGCGATCTCCGCGAGCAAGGTGGCCGTGGCGAGATCGTCTGCCGCGGTGCGGCTTCTACTGCGGGGTGCGGCGAAAGATCTGGAGCGTGTCGGGCGTGTCGCCGGGTTGGTGGAGGGAGTGCAGGCCGACGTAGCCGGGGGGGATGAGGGCGGGAATGTCCGTACCGGGGGGGAACCAGCGGGCGCTCAGGGCGATGTGCGTGGGAGGGGGGGCGATGGCGGCGAGACGGACGGCGTAAGTGGCGGGGTCGATGCGGGAGCTGTCGAGGATCTGGCTGGGCATGTGCGAGTAGTGCGTCAGCCAGGCGAGGTTGGTGACGAGGCGGGGGTTGGGGGTGGTGTCGCGGTCGAGGAGCACGGCGGCTTCGAGGACGTAGCTGTTACCCGCGTGCAGCGGGCGGAACGACTGATAGCCTGCGGCGACGATCAGGACGGGGTAGACCCAGCACCACTGGATCACCACGAACTGGCGAACAGAGAGCGACTTGAGTCGCACCGGCGACGTGGCGTGGGCGAGCACGTCGATCAACGCAACCAGTGCGCAGCCGGCGAGGGGAACGAGCACGAACGCAAGTGTCATGCAGTGCCTCCAATCAAGGTAACCCGCGCGGACGTGCAGGCGGAGGAGGATCGATACGTAAAGCAGCAGCACCAACGCGATGACAACGCCGGCGGCGCCCGAGGGAACGGCGAGATGGGGCTTGCGGCGGTGTAGGGGGAGGGCGAAGTGTGTGGCGACACAGACCAGAAAGAACGCCGCGAAGGTGGTGACCGTCGGGCCGAGGGCTTCGGCGGTTTGGGCGAGGAGGGCCACGGGGGGCGAAAAGTCGGCGGCCGGGCCGGGGACTTGGGCCAGGGGAAGCGGCGAAGTGGCAGCGGGAATCCAAACAGAGGGCACGAGGGGGAGCAGGTCTTTCTTTTTGGTCAATCCTCCGATCTGGGTGGCGTAGAGCGAGGCGATGGCGACGGCTGGGATGAGGACGGCGGCGAGCAGGGCGAGTGTGCGTGGCCAAGGGATCCGATGGCGAAGGGCCTGGAAAAGGAAGAGCCCGCAGGCGACCAGCGCTGCCCCTGCGCCCTCCGGGCGGACGAGATAGGCCAGGGCGGCGAGCGTTCCGGCGAGGGCGGCGAGGGGCAGGGCCCACCGGCGGCTGTTTCGCGCAGCCAAAACGGCTGCGACCAAGGCCCAGACCCAGAACGAAAGCATGGTGGCGTCGGACATGACATCTGCCCCGAGCATGGACCACTTGCGACCCACAGCGAAAAGCCCGACCGCCACCCACGCCACCCGCCAATTGACCGCCAAACCAGTCAACGCCCACAGCCCGGCGGTCGCCACGACCCCGGCGACGAGGGAGATCCACTGGCCAACGTGCTCCCACGACTCGACGCTGTCGGAACCGCCAAAAACCACCCGATGGACCCCGGCAAGGAGAAGGGGATAGCCGATGTGCTGGTCGAAGGCGGCGGCGGACGAGAGGCCGTCGGACTCCACAGCGCGTGCATAGCGAATGAAGGTGACCCCGTCGCGCTGGATCACTTCAGTGTGGGCGATGGCGTAAAGACGGGGGGCCAACGCAAGAAACAGGACCAGCAGCAACCCGAACCGGCGGTGGTTGGTATGGCGGTCGACAACAAGCAGCGACTCCCGACTAACGGACATGGGAAGGTTCTAGCCGGGAGCATACCCAGCGGCAAACCGATTGCATGGGCGACGCGGGGTTTCGTGCGGGGCGGATGGGTGTGCGGATGTGATTGTGGGCGGGGCCGCAGTGAATTAAACTACGGGCCGGTAGGGACAAGAGGAACAAAGGAACTTGCCATGGCAGAAATGATGCAGGGCGTCGAGACACCGGAACCGATCAAGGATGCGCCGGCGGGTGCGCCGCAGATCGAGGTCGGGCAGAGGAAATTGAGTCTGCTGGACTTTCTGAAGACCACGATCAAGGTCGGGGGTTCGGACCTGCACCTGCAGGAAGGTTCGACGCCGATGATCCGGGTGGACGGGAAGGCGCGGTTTCTCGACTGCCCGCCCCCCGACGCCGAATCAATGGCGGAGTTCGTCAAGGCGCTGGTAAAAGAAGAAAAGCAGCGTCACATGCTGGAGAACAACGGGTCGGTCGACATCGCCTATGCGCTGGCCGACGGGGCGGGACGGTTCAGGACCAACGTCTTCCACTCGCGGCAAAAGTACGCGATCGTCATGCGGCGGATCATCACGAAAATTCCGCAGTTCGACGACCTCAACCTGCCGCATCAGGTCGAAACGCTGGCCGATTACCACCGCGGAATCGTCGTGGTATCGGGCACGACGGGGTCGGGCAAGAGCACCACCCTCGCCGCCGTCATCGGTAAGATCAACCGAACCCGGTCGGACCGGATCATCACGATCGAAGACCCCATCGAGTTCCAGCACGAAAACGCCAAGAGCTTGGTTTCGCAGGTCGAGGTCGGGACGGACTCCGAGAGCTACGAGTATGCCCTGCGGTCGATGATGCGGCAGGACCCCGACACGATCCTCATCGGCGAAATCCGCGACTCGTACTCGCTGTCCACCGCACTCCGGGCAGCCGACACCGGCCACCTTGTCTTCACCACCGTCCACGCCACCAACGCGCCGATGACCATCGAACGCATGGTCTCACTTTTCGACCCCGACCAGAAGGACCTCCAGCAAACCCAGCTCGGGATGAATCTCATCGCCATCGTCTGTCAACGCCTGGCCAAGCGTCGCGAGGGCAAGGGCCGCGTGCCGGTGATCGAGGTGATGTTCGCCACGCCGCTCGTGCGGAAATACATCCTCGAGGGCGAGTTTGAAAAGCTCAAAGGCTGCGTCGGCAACCGCGAAGCCGGAAGCCAGTCGTTCGACCAGCATCTGGCGGAGCTGTTCCAGAAACAGCTCATCGACGTCGCCGAAGCCAAGCGCCTCGCGAGCAACGTCGACGCCCTGAACCTCGCCCTCCGGGGGATCTCGAACTCGGACACCCGCCTGAAGTGAGGAGGCGGAGATGGGACGCGGGCACCCGGTGGATGATCGACCGGACGAGCACGCCAACCGGCTGATCGACGGGATGGACGCCGCCGCGAAGTTGAACGTGGTGGATCGTTTGGCGCGGCACTACGGGCCATGCGTGTGGCGGGGGTGAGGTTCACGCACCCGGAGTGGAACGAAGAGCGACTGCGGCGCGAAGCTTCGCGGAGGATGCTCGAAGGAAGTCAGTGATCTTGTCCACGAGGTGGCGCGTGCCTCGGGCGCGGCGGGCGGCAGGTAACACATCACGGGTTGGGCCCCGTCATCGGTGTGGGGTGAACCGCGCGGCATGCTGGATTTCGATGTCGTCGTCGAACTCCGGCCGGAACGGGTCGGCGACTTTTGTGCGGCCCTCGGCGGGG
>JBBRUM010000342.1:0-4422 GCA_038247815.1 Tepidisphaerales bacterium
AGATGTGGCGTTCAGGTTTCTGCGGAAAAGGCGCGGTAGTTTTTGGATTGTCGGGTAGAGTCGTGGAAGAATCGGAGGGGTCGGAGGTTGCAGGTGATCGAAGTCGGACTCATTGCCGTTGTGCTGCTTATCCTCGCCGTGGTCGGCGCGGTGGCGCTCGCGGTTTTCGTCGGGGTGACGTTGATCCGTGTGGTGTTTAGGCTGGTGGGTTTGGTTGTTCGACTGGTCTTCTGGCCGTTGAGGCAACTCGGAGGGGGCGTGGCCACGGCGCAGCACCGGTGCCCGCGGCCGTCTTGTGCTCAGTGCAATCCGGAGCACGCCCGGTTTTGCACTCGGTGCGGCCGCGCCCTGACCTACGTCGCCCAAGCCCCCCAACCGCGTCGCGCCGACCCGATCTCTGCGACGTATCCGATTCGAACGCCCTCGGGCGCGTTTCGGCGATAGGTACCCGATCGGCGGAGGTTTGGGTGGATGGGGAGGAGTGGAGAGGGGCGGGTACTTTCAGGCCAAGGGTGGCGTACAATCGCCGTGGAAGTCGACGTGCTGGACGGTAGCGTGGAATGAACTATTTTTTCGCGATCTTGTCTGTGATCGGTTGGATGTTGGCCACTGTGGTACTCTCGGCGCTCGGGGGGATCTGGTGGCTGCGTCGCCGGAATCAACGTAAACAGGAGACTGCCGGCGATGCCCGGAACTGAACCGCAATCCGAACCGCAGAAACACCTCGAGCTTGAGGAGCAGGTGGTGAAGCACGTCCGCCGGCTGCTGGAGGACGACCGCCTGCGTGTTGATACGCGACAGGGCCTGCGTGCGGCGACGGGGTATCGGCTTCATGTCGAGGCTTCGGACGACCTGGCGGCGCTGCGTTCGCTGCTGGCAGATGCGGGCACGGCGGACCGTTCGGTCGAGACGAAGTACCCCAAGTCCGCGTCGTTGGATGTGGCGCTGCTGCGGCGGAAGTGGTTTGTGTTTGCGGAGACAGTCGGGCAGATCCACCTGCGCGTCTTAGCCCCAGCCAAGGCCCTCGTCGGGGGGGAAACACCCAGGCCCACGACGACCTCCGAGGTCACCAAGGTTCTCCAATCTTTGCACGACCCGCGCATGCCCAGCACGATCGTGATCGCGTCGACATCGGGGTTTGTTCCGGAGGCGCGTGACCTTGCCGAACGTCGCACGGATCGCACGGTGATCCTCCTCGAGCCAAACGGGGCGGGCGGGTGGCGGGTGCACGGCCCGGCTGAGACGCGATCGATTGTGGACCTCTTCGACCCCGAAGCCGAGGAGGAGAAACGGCGGCGGGTGCAAGACTTTGTCCGCGCCCGCGAGACGGACCTCGGGTCGTCGGGCTTGGCCGCAGACCGCGTCGCTTCGTCGACAATGCTTCCGTCGCAACTTGTCGAAGCCGAGCTGAAGGCCCTCGCCAAGGAAAACCCCGGTTGGGCTGCGCGGCGACTGGACGGTCGCCTCGTTCTCTTCCGCTCGGGTGCCGCCCTTCAACCCGCTTCCTCGCAGGAACCAGCCATGATCGACCGCATCAAGAGCCTCTTTGCCCGTAAGGGCGATACCGAAAAGAAGATCGCCTACCTTTCGGAGCGCAGGGCCGCACTGGGCCAGCAGCGCGACAGGTTGTACGAGGAACTGTCGTCGTTCGAATCGAAAGAGACGACGCTCAAGAACGAGTTCAAAACGGCGTCGGCTGCGCTGGGCAAGCGGCGGATCACCTCGCAGCTACTTCAGGTGCGAAAAGACGCGGAGCGCCGGCAGCAGCTTCTGACCGTGCTCAACCAGCAAGTCTCCGTGGTGGGTGTTCACCTGCACAACCTCGAGCTCGCCCGCACGGGCACGTCGCAGGGACTTCCCTCCTCCGACGAAATCGCCGAAGACGCAGCCAAGGCCGAACAGGTCCTCGCCGAACTCCAGGCGTCCTCCGAACTCGCCGAAGGCGTCGGCTCGGGGCTCAACGGGATATCCGACGAGGAAACCGCCCTGCTTGAAGAACTCGAAGCCGACCTCGCCGCCGAGCGCGGAACCGTCCCGCCCATGCGAGAACCCGCCGCCCGAATGCAGGCGCAACCCGCGTCAAGCATGCGCATCGGCACGCCGAACCCGACCATACCCGCACCCCCCAAGCCCGAACGCAATCAACCCGAACCCGGATAGTCCTCCGCCCCGACCCCTTTCGCACCGATCACGCACACCGGGCAACCCACATGGCCATACTCGACAAACTCTTCGGCCAAAAGTCGCTGTCGGACCTCGACGCGGTCCAACTCCGCAAGGAGGAGATTCTCCTCCAGCGGCAGCGCGACAAGCTGCTCAAGAAGATCGAAGACGTCGCGACGCACAAGCAGAAGGTGTTCACGCAGGGCGCGGCGACGAAGTCGCCCGAGCTGCGCAAGGCGCTTGCGATGGACTTCGAGCTCAAGACGCAGGAGCAGGTGCTGGCGGCGCGGGAGCTGAACCTCCGCAGCAAGGAGCTGCTGACGGTTTCCCGACTGAGAATGATGAACGAGTCGCGCGGGAAGGGAAAGTCGGGGGGGCGGCTGAACATCACCGACCGGGACGTTGCGCGGATCACCGCGTGGATCTCCGACGACGGCGTGGGTTCCGACGCGTACAACCAGCGCCTGGACATGATCCTCGAAGCCGGCGCCGACGCCGACCGCGAGTCCCTCGACTCCGCCGGACTCACCCCCGCCGGTCAGGAACTCATGCGCCTCTGGGAACAAGTCGACGCCGGCGAGGTAAAAGAACCCGAAGCCCTCGAAATCGCCAACCAAACCGTCCGCTCGAAGTCCAAAATCCTCGGCCAGGGGGAGGTCTAGGTGACGAATTATTACAGAGACACGGAGCAATACCCTGCAACCATAGAGAACACAGATGAACGCAGATAAACAAATAGAGGTCTAGCCAAGCCGCGCCCAACTCGCAGCCAACTCTTCAATGCATTCTCTGTGTTCTCTCTGGCTCCAACGCATTTCTCCGTATTTTCCCCCTTACCTCTGCGCCTCCGTGGTTAATCATTCGAAGGAACCGAAATGGGACTGTTCAAATCCAAGGAAGAGCGGCGGATCGAGCGGGAGATTCGGATCAAATCCGGGCTGAAGTCCATCGAGCGGTCGGTTAATCAGCAGCAGAAGTTCGCCGAGCAGTTCATCCGCCACGCGCAGGACGCCAAGCGGATCGGCGACAAGCAGCAGTACGAGTTCATCCGCAACTCACTTAAGAAAACGGCCAGCATCAAGAAAATGCTCGAGCGGCAGCTCCTAGCCATGAAGTCGGCCATGCTCCTCCAACAGCAAGCCGCCGCCAGCGCGCAGTTCGCCGAGTCGATGAACCTCATGGCGGTTGAGATCTCGCAGACCTTCGAGTCCCTTGACATGACGCAAACCCAGATGAACTGGGAGAAAGCCGTCGCCCAATCTTCCTCCATCGAGGAACGCATGGGCGTCTTCCTCGACTCGATGGAACAGTCGTCGTCCATCGGAACATCCTCCACCAACTCCGACCTCGTCTCCGACGCAGAGATCGACCGAATGATCGAGTCCGACCTACTCGCCAGCGAAAAGACCGAACTTAGCAAACTCGACCAACTCGAGTCCGAGATCGCCAAGGAACTCGGCGCGACTAAGCAAAAAACCTAGAGTACTTCTCACTGCCATGACCCGCTGGGACATTCCCAACCCCTCGCCTTCTCTGCCGTCGCGAGTCGAGCGGGTGGCGGGGTCGCTGGATTTGAAACTCACGCTGCGGACGACATTGGCCACACTCCCCGGCAGCACCCACTGGCACTTTAAGCACCCCACCCACAAAGGTACCATCGAAGTCACCTTCCACCCCGACGCCCCGATCGCCTGGGTCTCCACCCACGCCAACCGTACCTCACCCCCGACCCAATCTTTCGCCCAATCCCTAGCCGAATTGCTTGGTTCATGCCTTGGGGACGGTTCGGACTGACACGAACTTAAAACGGACGTGACGCCGAGAAACATCCGGGTTTGCTTCCGTTCCCCGTCCGACAAAGTCCGAGCTGCTCTTCACTCCCCCAACCCCAACGCACTCGCCGTCGCATGCGTCTCAATATGACTGATGCTCACCATCCAGCGCCTAATCCCCAGCCGCGTTGCGATCTCGTCGCACACTCCGGTCAGGCGTACTTCCGGCTTGCCCAACGGGTCGGGGAGGATTTCGATGTCGGTCCACGCGATGCCCGACCGCCAGCCCGTGCCGAGGACTTTCAGCACCGCCTCCTTGGCTGCAAACCGGCCCGCGAGGTGTTCGAAGTATCGCTTGGTGGATTTCGCGCAATACGCCTGCTCGCCCGGCGTGAAGCAGCGGTCAAGAAACCGCTGCCCGTGCTCCTCGGCTAGCCGCCGCACCCGCGAGGTCTCCACGATGTCAATCCCGTGCCCGAGAACCATG
>JBBRUM010000343.1:0-4416 GCA_038247815.1 Tepidisphaerales bacterium
CCGATCGTCCCCGCGTTGGTCCAGTTGGTCG
The DNA here is from genome assembly GCA_038247815.1 of Tepidisphaerales bacterium. Taxonomy (GTDB): domain Bacteria; phylum Planctomycetota; class Phycisphaerae; order Tepidisphaerales; family Tepidisphaeraceae; genus JBBRUM01. The sequence continues at coordinate 32 of JBBRUM010000343.1, forward strand.
CGTTGATCGTAAGCGTCCCGGCCGTCGCCCGGGCCGTGCCGTTGTTGGTCAGAGTCGAGTTGGTGATCGAAAGCGTCTGGCCGCTGGCCTCGGCTGAGATCTGCCCGCCATTAACCAGCGTCGCAGCCGACGAGTTGCGAATGTTCAGGTCACCGCCCGAGCCGGAGGCAAGGCGGATGACCCCGCCACTCGCGATCGTGACCGTCCCCGTACCGCCTGACGCGAGCGTGACGAACCGCGTGCCGGGGCCAGCGCCGTCCGCCACGATTTGCGAATTCAACGTAAAACTCGGGGCAATGCTCACGTTCGAATTGCTACCCTGAAGTCGCATCGTAGTGAACGTGGTGCTCCCGGAAAGCAACACGGTGAACCCCGTTGCCACCACCAACTCGCCGACCACACTCACGCCGTTGAGTGTGCCGCCCGAAGTGCTCAACAACAGGCTTTGACCGTTGGCATATAGTACACTGCCCTCCAAGATCGTCCCGCCGAGCAGCGTGAACGACCCGGTCGCCGTGCCGAGAGAAAACGCCGAGCCGGTGTTGTCGATCGTCCCGGTGATGTTGACCGTGCCGCCGGAATTGGCAAATGTCCCGAACGACCCCGTCGCGTCGCTGTTGTCGAACGTGCCGCCGAGGTTCACCGCCGCACCGGCCGACACCCCGATCGTTCCCGCGTTGGTCCAGTTGGTCGCGTTGATCGTAAGCGTCCCGGCCGTCGCGCGGGCCGTGCCGTTGTTGGTCAGAGTCGAGTTGGTGATCGAAAGCGTCTGACCGTTCGCCTCGGCTGAGATCTGCCCGCCATTGACCAGCGTCGCAGCCGACGAATTGCGAATGTTCAGGTCACCGGCTGACCCCGCGGCAAGCCGAATGACGCCGCCAGTACCGATCGTGACCGTTCCCGCCCCCCCTGACGCGAGCGTAACAAATCGCGTTCCAGTCGCGAGGCCCTCGCCAACCACCACCGAATTGAGGATGTACCCCGGCGCCATGCTGATGTTTGAATTGCCGCCCTGAAGACGCGCCGCAGAGAAAGCTGTCGATCCACTCAGCAAAACAGATTGGCTGGAACCAACCACCACCTCGCCCGTCACGTTGACGTTGTTCAGTGTCCCACCCGAGGTGGAACCCGCAATCACGGCGCCCCCGCTGAGCGTGTACGCCCCCCCCGAAACCGTGCCGCCCACCAGCGTCAACGTCGCCGACACCGTCGCCGTCAGCGACACGACCAACGTCGCGTTCTCAATGTTCAACGTCTCGGCCGTGTTCAGAGTGCGGATCGTTTGTGTCCCGGTGGTGATCCGAATCAGCGGGTTGCCGATCACGTTGATCGTTACATCGTCGATCACCCCCGGCACGGCGTTCCCCGACCAGTTGCCGGCATTTGTCCAAATATTGTCCCCGGCCGCCCCGGTCCAGCTCACCGCCGCGAACAACACACGTCTCTCCAACGCCTCGGCTCCAACCGAGCGCACTCGCTTACGCACGCGACCCTTAACCTCCAACTTATCTCGCCAGATCTTCAAGCCCAACAACGACAATTCTCGATTCGCCACGGCATTCTCCAAAGACATAGCACAACCCCGCCCGCCAACGCAGGACCAAGACTCCCAGTGATTCTGCACTCAACAATCTCGGTGCACAACACAAATCAAGGATTCCCGCGGATCGCTCCCGACCTCCCCCCCAAGTCCGACCGCCAATACCTGCCACATCGCCGACCGTCGCACTGGAACTTCACAAACGCCATTGCCCCTTCCAACTCGATCAATCGCCTCCCCTGCAAATCAGCGACGCACGCTCACCCCTTGGCGAGAACCTGCCACCGCTAACACGAAACCCCACCCAGCCGCTCGAGTCGCTCGCAACCGCCCCAACCCCATCAACCTCCCCCCCATCCAATCCACTCTCTCCGCCGACTCACTTGACAGGAAACACCCACCGCTTTCACCGGCAAGTCGACCCCGCCCATCGCCCGCTCCCAAACGTCGTCCCCCACATGCCCGCCGATCATCCGCTCACACTCAGAACCGAAATCAAAGTCCAAAGCTCCGGAACTGCCGGTTTGATTCGTTCCGTCGCGGCCGTTCGCGTCGGTGTTAAACGACGCGAACGGTCCGAACACTGACCGGGCAGATTCGACCGACCGGGCTGGTGCGGCTATCCGGCTGACAGAATTACCAGCGACCACGGCGACAAAGAGCGAACTTCTGGGTTGCTTGAGACTGCTCCCACTTCAAATCGGAGAAGGGTTGCGGTGTGACTGCCAAGGCCTTCTCATCTCTGGCGGCGACGGGAAACGAACAGTCCGACAGTTGTCAGGACGGCGAGGGAGGAGGGTTCGGGGATCGTCGCGATAAACGGTACGCTCAGAGACGTCCCGTTGACCCCGGGAATTGTGGCAGTACCAACGAACTGGCCGAGGTCGTTCATTCCCGAGACACGCGCCAGGGTCGCGTCCGGCGGCATCGCCGCTTGAAGTAGCGCCCCGATGTCAATGATCTCGCCTCCGATCCACAGGATTTGCGTACCGCCCAACCCCCCATACGCGCCGAGAAAGTCACCCTGCTGCATGGCGTACGTCGTTCCGAGCACCCAGCCGAGGTTGTTCACCTTCTGAGCAATTCCATTGACCGCGCCGGCTGGCAGCGGCAGGAACGACGACACGCCACCGATATTGATCAGCGGCTGCAAGTCCGTGTAGAAGGGCTCCTGGCTAAAGTCGCCCATGCTAAACGTGTCTACGTAGACGGCCGCGGCTCCCACGATCGTGCCCGCGTCATTGATGGCATATGCAGCGCCGTTGTTGTACCCGGCTGGCATTGGAATCGCCGTCGGACCCGACGTGCTGGTCAAAGTGGCGTCCCAGTACACCGGCAGCTGCGTGGTGATATAGTCGCCGTCTTGGAACGCCGAATATCCCACGATGCGCCCCGATGCGTTGATACCGCCGGCCCTCGTCGAGTTATCCGCGGGAAGGATCGCCAACCGCTGCAACCCGCCCAAAGCCGAAACACGCCACGCCGCACTCGTCTGGCCCCAATTTGTGAAACTATTTCCGACGACAATGCCAGCCGTGTTGATGGAACCCGCGCTGTTCTGCTGATATCGCGGGATAGACCCCACCGGCGCGAGCACGCCGAGATCGGTCACCACGCCGTTGTCCCACCTTGCTGCGCGGTTGTCAGCAAAGCCATTGATCGAACCACCTAACCCGTTCCACCCTATCGACCCCACCGCCGTGGAACCGCTCAGCCCAAAAACGGCGCCGGTTCCTAGACTATTCAGAGGCCTCCCCGGTGGTCGGGGAAGCGTTGTCAACGTCCCACCGATCCAGAGCGCCGCGTTGCTCGCTTCGTTGAAGGTGCTTGGCGATCCCGGGATCCCCCTTTGCGTAAACCCCCCCACCACCGAGTCGTTCCCAATCACAAAACCCGCGTTCCGATCGTTCTCTCCCGTGAGCCCGGTAAGCAGAGTGACGTTCACACCACCCCCGGCCCGAACGGTGCATACGGCCAGCCCAATTACGCCCAAGGCCACGGAAATCAAACGGCGATTGCGATTCATGATCATTCTCCCTGCGAACTTCGAATGCCCCGACGAACAGCCGCCGGTACGTTCACCAGTGCGACGACGCTCGAAACTTGGGGCCAAGAATTCCGCCCGCATCCCATTCGCGATTAGGGTACCACACCCATTCCCGGAAAAACGACCAAAACAGAACGTTAAACCGGGCGGACTTTGACGAGTGCGCCGTGGGGCCTCAGCGGTTCGCCGGCGCCGTCGCCGATTGGGTGGCCGGAATGCGATCCCGCCACATCGCCGCCCGCTCGGCCCGTTCAGCCGACGGTTCGACATGGCTCCACGCCCCGTACAACGCAGCCAAATCGGTCGCCACGCGAAGATACATCGGGTGCGTCGATGGCACCCCCGCACCTCGAATCGACTCCTCAGCCGACAGCAGTGATTCCTCCGCCTCGGCAAACCTCTTCAACCCCGTCAGGCACCGGCCCCGAACGATCCGCGTGCTGGCGATCTGCGGCGACGCGGGTGGGATGTCCCGCGTGAAGGTCTGCAGCGCCGCGTCCAGCAACAAAAGAGCCTCGTCAAACCGCGACGCTGCCGCCAACGTTCTTCCCAACATGTGCCGGGCGAACGCGGAATCCAAGGGCACTTGCGGACTCCGAAGCAGTTGATTCTCAAGCAGTGCCCGAAAAGCAGGCTCGGCAGCCGCGTACCTGCCCGAGTCGTGCAGGAACCCTCCGATCCACGACAGGTAATTCGAACCGGCCCCGTTCGTTGGCGTAGCGGCAAGACGCAGCAATTGGCGGTATTCCTCGTCGAGCGCGATTGCTTCGGCATCTTTCCCGAGTATGTACAAAACCA
>JBBRUM010000344.1:0-4402 GCA_038247815.1 Tepidisphaerales bacterium
CTATCCTCCCCCCATGCCGACTCCTCGCCACTTTGTCCGAACGTTCGCCCGTTCCGTGCTGATTGTTTGCTTCGTCCTCACCCTCTTCCTGATCGTGCTAGCGGCGTACACCTACTCCTTCCCCAAAGCCCTCACGGCTACGCTCGGTTCGTCCCCAGCCGAGCGCACACAGCTCGCCCTCGCTTCCGGCGAACTGCTGCTCCGAGTCGACTACCGCTGGTCCAAGGACCCTGCAGCCTCCACGAACCCCTCTCTCGACGACCCCTACACCGGCGCCCCGACCGGCTCGGGCCTGTCGTTTAATGACACGTTCCCTCCCCTCACGCCCGGGCAGAACGAAGAGTTCCAATCCGCTCTCCCCGGGATTTACACTCTCGCACGAACCAAACCCCTCTCCCCCACCCAAGCCGCCCGCACCTCGACAACCGTCGTCGCCTTCCACGTCGGTTACCTCCTCGCCCCCCTCTCCGCCGCGTCGGCGATCGGCGTGATACTGCTTCGAAAGAAACCTGTCGCCCCAGCCCCCTGACACCTCCACCATGCGCCCATCCTCGCCGTCATTCCGGTTGCCGCGTCGGCGAAAGACCTTTCTCGCCGCGGTGCTCCTCTTGTTCGGATCGGTGGTGATCGTTTTCTTAAGTCTTCATCCGCACCTCGGGTCTCTCAAGACCTTCGGGATCAACCCAACCCACACCGAGTCCCGCAGCTTTGAGCTGGCGGCGCTCGGCGGTCGCCTGGTGTTGGTCGTACAGTTCGGCCAGATGGGGACAGCCGGGGCATCCACAAATACTCTTTCAGAAGACGACCACTTTTTTTTCGGTGGCATGGCCTATGACAGCGGCTGGACTCAATTCAAGGAGTTGATGCTCACGGAAGGCTCTGGAATTTCAATCCCAGGCGCGTCGATAACGTCCCTCGCTGACAAATGGTCTTTGGGAGACTCTTCTAACCTCATCCCCGGCGCCGCCAAATCCACCCTCTCCCGCACGCTCTACGCCCTCACCCTCCACGCAGCCTACCCCTTCGCTCTTGGCTTGCTGCTCTTGGTTTTCTGCCGCCGTCGCCCAACCGGTGACACTCCCATCCGATCCTGCCCCGTCTGCCACTACGACCTCCGCTCGACCCCCGACCCCGCCGGTCCGGCCCTCGCCACCTGCCCCGAGTGCGGGCATCCGCCAAACCCCCTACAATCCCGCTCGGCGAGTTCCTCGCCCAAAACTCGTCCCTAACCACCTCCTCGTCGACAAAAGCCCCATCCGTAGAACCGCGAAAGAGAACTCCCATGTTCGAATCACTCACAGACCGCTTCCAGTCCGTATTCCGCTCGATCTCGGGGCGCGGCAAGATCTCGGACGAAAACGTCCGCGAGGCGATGCGCGAAATTCGCACCGCGCTCCTCGAAGCCGACGTCCACCTCGAAGTCGTCACCGACTTCACCAAGCACGTCCTCGCCCAGGCACAGGGCGCCGAAGTCATCAACTCGCTCCAGCCGGGGCAGGTTCTCGTCAAGATCGTCTACGACGAACTCGTCAAACTCATGGGCCCGGTCGATACGGCGATCATGACCGTTTCCCCCGGGCCGACCATCATCATGCTCTGCGGCTTGCAGGGGTCGGGCAAGACGACCACAGCCGGGAAGATGGCGATGATGCTGAGCAAAAAGGGACACCGACCCCTCCTCTGCGCCGCCGACCTCCAGCGCCCCGCAGCCGTCGAGCAGCTCCGCGTACTCGGCTCGCAGATCGGCGTACCCGTTTACACCGACGACTCCAAGATCGCCCCCCACGGCGAAGTATCCAAGGGCGCAGCCGTCGCCGTCTGCCGCGCTGCCATCGCATTCGCCAAGCAAGAAGGCCGCGACATCGTCATCCTCGACACCGCCGGCCGACTCGCCATCGACCAGCCCCTCATGGCCGAGCTCAAGGAAATCAACGCCCAGCTCAAGCCCCACCAGATCTACCTCGTTCTCGACGCCATGACCGGTCAGGACGCCGTCAACTCCGCAAAGGCCTTCAACGAACAGCTCGAGCTCGATGGCCTGATCCTGACCAAGATGGACTCCGACACCCGCGGCGGGGCGCTGCTCTCGGCCAAGATGGTGACGGGCAAGCCGGTGAAGTTCATCGGCATGGGCGAAAAGCTCGAACGCCTCGACGAGTTCCGCCCCGAGGGCATGGCCCAGCGGATCCTCGGCATGGGCGACATCGTCGGCTTGGTAAATGAAGCCATGGACAAGTTCGACCAGGACAAGGTCGAAGCCCTCACCAAGAAAATGCAGGAGGGCGTCCTGACGATGGACGACTTCATGCAGCAGATGGAGCAGGTCCGCAAGCTCGGTCCGATGACCAAGATCATGGGCATGGTCCCCGGGATGTCGCAGGTCTCCCGGCAGCTCCAGCTCAACGACGGCCAGCTCGAGGGGCAGATGAAGCGCATGCGCGCGATCTACGACTCCCTCACCCAAGCCGAGCGTTCCAACCCCGACGTGATCGAGCATTCACGCCGCCGCCGCGTCGCGCTCGGCGCGGGCGTTCAGGTCCAGGAGATCGGCCAGTTCGTCAAGCAGTTCGAAACCGCCCGCGACATGATGCGTGCCTACGGAACCGGCGGGCGGGGCGCGGGGATGGGCTTGCTCAAGGGCCTCATGGGAATGGGCGGCGGCGGCCGCACGGCCATGGGCGGCGGCGGTGCCCCTTCGCTCAAAACGAAGAAATCCGGCTTCATGGAAAAGAAGGACCGCAACAAGAAAAAGAAGCGTTAGCATCCTTCCGCCACCATGAAGAAAGCAACTGACATTCCGCCCATTCGAGACAAGGCGCTTTCGATCCTCTCGCGCTCGATGCACACCGAGAAGGCGCTGCGGCAGAAGCTCATCCGCGCCGGCTACCCCGCGCCGGACATTGACGCCACGCTCGCCCACCTTCTCCGCATCGACTATCTCAACGACGAAAAGTTCGCCCGCGCCAAAGCCGCGTCGGCAGCCGACCGTCGCAAGCGCGGTCAACGCAACGCCTACTCCGAACTCGTCCGCGCCGGCGTCGCCAAGGACACCGCCAAGACGGTCACCGCCGACGTCTACTCCACCCGCGACTCCGCCCAAACCGCCCGCGACCTCGTCGCCCGCAAGACCTCCTCCCTCACCCGCCTCGACCGCCCCACCGCCAAACGCCGCCTCACCGCCATGCTGCTCCGCCGAGGCTTCTCCATGCAAGACATCACCGCCGCCGTCACCCCAGCCATCACCCACCTCCCACTCCCACCCCGCACACCCCGGCCGCCCACCAAAGCCGCAAAGTCGAAGAACCGCTTCACAAAGTAATGTAGTGAAATTGACTCCGTTTTTTCGTCCCATTCGCGATCCCCCCCTCCATGAAACTCTCCCACTACCGCCGGGCCATCCTTCGCCCCCTCACTCTCAACGCGCTGGTGATCGTCCAATCCGGCGACCTGCCAGAGCTCACGCTTCTCGAACTCTACCGCATTCCCGATGAGCTCTTCCAAACCCACTTCCACCTCTTCAACGACCTCGACCGTATCTGCGGCATCGCCACCGAAGACCACCACGTCGAGGAGGTCGAGCCCGACCGCCTCCCCCTCGTCATCAGAACCCTCCGCGCCTACCCCTGCGCCAACGATCGCGACCTCGAAGACATGATCGACCGCCTCTGGGGCCTCTGCCACCGCGGCCTTGATTCCGACCGTCCGGTCTTCTTCGTCCTCTGATCCCCGCGCACGCAACCTACCATCCCCCCGTGACCTCCCCAGCCGCACCGCTCCCACACCACCCCCTCACCCTCGCCATCGAGACCTCCTCCCGCACATCGTCCATCGCCATCTCCCGCGACGGACAGCTGATCGCCTCCGAGTCCTTCGGCCACGGACTCCGCAACGCGGCTTCCCTGCTGCCCCTCATCCAAAGCCTCCTCGCCTCCCGCCTCCTCCCCCATCGTGACGTCACCCACCTCTACCTCTCCATCGGCCCGGGGTCGTTCACGGGCATTCGCATCGCAGTCACACTCGCCAAGTCCTGGGCCCTCGCCCGACAACTCGCCGACGACCTGCCCCTCACACTCGTCCCCGTCCCCTCTGCCGACGTCACCGTCCAAAACCTTCCCCCCGCCTGCGCCCACGCCGCCGTCCTCCTCGACGCCAAACGCAACCAAGTCTTCACCGCGTCCTACTCGAGAACGACCGCCCGCAACTGGCAACTCACCCGCCCCCCCCGCCTCGACACCCTCGCCAACCTCCTCGCCACCACACCCCCCAACTGTTTCCCACTCACGCTCATCGGCGAAGGCCTCCCCTTTCACCCCCTCCCCACCCTCCGAAGCTCCAATATCACACTCGCCCCGCCCGATCTCTGGACTCCCCTCGCGGCCACCCTCGCCCAAATCGCCCCCCA
>JBBRUM010000345.1:0-4400 GCA_038247815.1 Tepidisphaerales bacterium
GATCCGGTGGAGTTTGTCGGCCGCCGCGGGCCGGGGGGGGGTGGCTCGGCCGTGGAGGCGGTGGGGTGGGGGGGGGGGGGGCGGGGCGGGGGGGCGCTGCGGCGGCACGGCCGCGGGGTGGGGGTCGGGGGCATTCATTTGTGCAAGGGGAGGAGATGTATGGCGAACAACGAATATAGGAGTAGGGGCTGACAGGGGCGGGAGAAGGCCGGTACACTCGGCCTCTGGGTACGGTTTCGCTCTCGGTCGGGCTGTGCGTTCGAAGGATTCGGGCGCGGGGTCCGAGAACTTTTCAACTCGGAACCACGCCACTCCCGTCGAGTGCGGCGGGGCGAATCTTTGCAATAGGGGACAGAACTGATGGTTTGGACCAAAACGAGCATATTGGACGCCCTGAAGAAGTTCCACAAGAAGGGGTCCGACCTGTCATATAACGCGATGGCGAGGTCGAAGCAGTCGCTGGTGTCGGCTGCGGCGTACCACTTCGGGAGCTATCGCAAAGCCTGCGAGAAAGCGGGCATCGACTACTCCGAGGTGACACGCCGCCCCCGCTGGAGCAAGCCGCTGATCATCAAGATGGTCAAAGCCGCCTACCGCGAGGGCGCAGACCTGCACTGGTCCGCCGTTACCTCCCGCGGCGACGAACTCGGACGCGCGGCGTTCGCCTCACTCCAGCCGAGGCTCTTCGGATCATGGGACCGCGCACTCGTCGCGGCCGGGCTCGATTCGGGCGAAATCTCCCGATATCGAACCTGGGACAAGTCGTCCATCGTCGCCGAGATTAAAGAACTCAAAGCCGCCCAAGCCGTTCTCAACAGCGGCGCGGTCCAGAAAAACGACCCCGGATTGCACGCAGCCGCCGTCCGCCACTTCAGCACTTACGACGCCGCCCTCAAAGCGGCTGGAATCGACCCCCTCTCCGTCCGCCGCCGCCGACGATGGTCCAAGGAAGACGTCATCAAGGAACTCAAAGCCCGCAAGAAAGCCAAGAAACTCGTCACCGACTCCGCCGTCCGCAAAGAACACCCCGCACTTTACGGCGCCGCCCTACGACTCTTCGGAGCCTTCACGGATGCCCGAACCGCGGCGGGAATCAAGACGAAGGATCAAGGGTGAGGTAGTTGGCAGTTGATTGTTGGTAATTGGGGGGGAGGGTAAACGCGAACGCCGCGGGTGGGGCCGCGGCGCTGGCGTGGTTTTTCCTCGTTGTGTTTACATCTGACAGCCGACATCGCATCAGATCGCTTCCGCCCGTGGGATCTGGGTTGTCGGGGCGATTCGGCCGAGGACGGGGGACTTGCGTTGGGCGGCTTTTTTGATTCGGCGGGAGCGGCCGACGGTTTGTTGGTCGACGGTGGCTCGACGGTTGGATTGGTGGGTGGCGGTTTCGACGGCGGTGAGGGCGTCGGGGGCGTAGAGGTCGGCGCCGATTTCGTCGGCGAGGCCTTCGGCTCGGGTGTAGATCCCGCCGCAGCACATGATTTGCATCTCGGGGTTGGAGTTGATCTCGCGGAGGTAGTCGATGAGCTTGCGGACGGAGGGAACGGCGGTGGGGAGCGTGGCGAAGAGAACGAGCAGGTCGGGGCGTTCCTCGCCGATGAGCTTGAGGACTTCGTCGTCGGGCACGCCGCCGCCGGCGAACTTGACTTCCCAGCCTTCGGCTTGGAAAAGGTCGGCGGTGATCTGGCCGCCGAGTTCCTCGGGTTCGTCGTTGCCGCAGAACACCAGAACGCGCTTGCCGTTGAGCGGTTCGCACTCGAGGCGGGCGCCGAGCATATCGGCGAAGAAGCGGTTAAGGCGGGTGGCGAGGTTGAGCTGGGTGATGGAGACCTCGTCCTCGCGGAAGGCGGCGCGGATGTTCTCCATGGCGGTGTAGACCAGGTCGGTGAGAAGCAGGTCTGCCGAGAGGCCGGCTTTGAGGGCCCCGTCGATGTACTTGCGGGCCGAGAGGCGTTCGCCGGCGAGGAGTGCCTCGGTGTACGGCTGAAGGAGCGAGCTGGCTGCCGAACGGACAATGCGGAGAGTGGGTGCGGACACGTTCATTGCGGAACCTCGAATCAGTGAGTGTCCAGGCCGTCCTTGGGTCTGGTTCACTTCGGGGAGGTGGTCCGGGCGTCCGTGTCCGGTATGTTAATTTAGGCAACTTACGACACTGATAGGATCGGATTACCTATCTTATTTTCTTTACCCATTTTAACATTGGAAACAGGAGGTTCGTGGTAAGTCATGGTTGCTTGAGAGGTTAGGATTGGTTGAAGTGCGGATGGATTTGGGAAGAGGCGGGTGGGGATAGGCCAGAATCCTTGCTTGGCTCGGTACAGCGGGCCTCAACGGAGGGTAGATCTGGGGTTATTGGACGGTGGGGGGGAGGCAAGAATGGCAGCGGGCTAGGCTCAGCCGACTTCTAGCGGAGGGAGAGGGGGGGAGTGCGGCGGGGTGTGGAGGGCAGCGTTGATCTCCAACGCCAGCAGAGCATGGTTTGGGCGTCCGTGCCGACGGCGAGGAGGTGCGTCCGCTTGGACTTGAGGTGAACGATTAGACAGAGCAAGCCGTTGCCGTAAAAGTCGACCCGGTTGGCGCCGTTGTCGCAGGCGCTGTGCGATATCTCCGCTCGGGTGATAGTGGCGTCGAACGGGAGGCTCTTGTCGAGACGGCGCACGAGGAGATCACTCGAAGTGAGCTGAACGTGCACGCGGTATGCACGGCGAAAGCGGAGCGTTCTCACCAGTTACCGGGCGCTGGCGCCGAGGGCCACGACAGCCACTGCGAACATCGTCAAGTTGATCAGGTAAGTGAGATCAACGGAGGTGGCCGTATTCGACTCAACAACCGCAATGACTGCCAGCATCATCGCTGCAGCCGCCACCACCACGACCTGCGACACCACGACACGGGCGGTGTGAACGGGAGGGACGGAGACATCCAGCAACCCCGGCGATCTGGCGACCACCACACCCTTTCCGGTGAGGGTCTGCGCGTAGTCAATCGCACCAGGCTGGGAATCGGGAACAGGAAACGGAGGGGTGGGGGGATTGGGGGAGTGGGGGAGTGGGGGAGTGGCGTGGGACATCAGCGGTCCGGGTCGGCGTGTTCGGCGTGGGGTGATCGCGGGGAGACTGGGGACTGTAGCGCCGCGTTGATCTCACCGACCAGCCATCGCGCGGTCGGTTCGTTCAACCCGAGGTCGATCAAGGTGAGCGGGTGGCCGGGACGACGGAGACCGAGGGCCCACTCGCCGAAGGGGGAGGACTTGCGCGTGCTGTGGGCGTTGAGATCGCAGAATGCGGAGGAGATGGTGCCGCGGGAGAAGGTGAGCGTTTGAGGTGGCGTGAGGTTGAGGCGGGTGAGGATGAGGGAGGTGGGGGTGACTTCGGCTTGTAGGCGGGGTGTGGGCCGGGCGAAGAGGGCGTGAAAGAGCGGGAGGAGGATGAAACAGGCGTAGGCGAGGTAAAGGGGGACCGTTATGGCGGTCGCCCAGACGGGGCCGGTGAGGTGGTGGAGAAAGAAGAAGAACGGCAGGGGCAGCAGAAGTGTCCACACGACGGCTACGAGCACCGCGCCGGCGAACTGCTTGTGGTTGGGAATCAGGGTGAGCGTGACATTGAGCAAGCCTGGAGAGGCTTGAATCGAGACGCCTCTGCGGGCGAGAGGTTGGGCGTAGTCGAGGGGGTCCATCGGGGGCAGCCGGCAAGCGGGCGGGGAGGCACTAATCGACGCCGATGTCTTCGTTCCAAAGGGCGGGGTTGTTGCGGATGAAGGTTTGCATCATCTCGATGCACTCGGGGTTTTGGAGGTCGATGAGGTCGATGCCGCTGGCGCGCATGAACTCGGGGGACTTGCCCCAGCGGGATTCGCCGCCGGGGAAGGTGGTGGATTCGCCGACGATGATGGTGCGGATGCCGAATTGAACGGCTGCGCCGGTGCAGAGATAGCAGGGCATGAGGGTGGAGTAGAGGGTGGTGTCTTTGTAGGTCTTTTGCCTGCCGGCGTTCTTGAGGCAGTCGATTTCGGCGTGGGCCATGGGGTCGCCGTGTTGGACTCGGCGGTTGTGGCCGGCTGCGATGATGGTGTTGTCGCGTACGAGGACGGAGCCTATGGGAAGACCGCCCTCGGCGAGAGACTTGCGGGCTTGGAGAATGGCGGCGGCGAGGAAGGGGTCGGGCATGGGGGAGTGGGTGGGTTCAGTGTGGTGGAGAGGGCTCTAGGGAAGGAACTCGGCGGAGATCAGCATGCCGGCGAACGGGGGCGGAAGGGGATCGGGGTGGACTCGGTGAAGGTTTGGGAGTGGGTGTAGGTGGCGGATTCGGGGTGGGGAAGGGAGAAGGCTTCGACGGCGCGGGATGCGAGGTTGACGATCCAGTAGTGGGGGATGGCCGCTCGGACGTAGACGGACTTTTTGA
>JBBRUM010000346.1:0-4366 GCA_038247815.1 Tepidisphaerales bacterium
CGCGCCGGGCTTACCGGGTGCGGTCAGTGTGTGGGGCGAGTCGGCCCGGGTGCTGGTGACCGCGCCGGACGGCGAGTTGCGGTTGCCTTTGGTCGGAGCTGCCGAGTTCGCAATGGGACGTGCGGTGGCGTTCGCCCACGAGGGCTACCTTGCCGAAGGCGCAATTCCCGTCGGCGACACGCGGGAACTCATGAACCGGGTCGTGGCGTACCTCGCCGGGGGCAAGGACAAACCGCGCGTGGCGGCACTGGGGAGAAAGGCGTTCGCTCGGGCGTTGGCGGGCGAGGTGATTGATCTCGGTGCCGATCCATGGGCCAACCTCGACAAGTGTGACGTGCTGGTTGTGGCGGCGGCGGAGGTGCCGGTGGGCCGGGCGGCTGCGGTGGTCGAGTTCGTGCGGGGCGGCGGCGGGCTGTTGATCGCGGAAACCGGGTGGGGCTGGCAGCAGCTCAACCCCGACGGCGTGCTCGCCCGCGACAACGGTGGGAATGTCGCGCTCCGGCAGATGGGTATGGCGTTTACAACACAAACCACCGGAGCAGACCGCGTGGCAGCTGCGGACTCGCGGGTGGTCGACCTGAGCATCCCCTTCCCCCCCGAAACGCACGCCCGCTCCGCCCTGACCGCCCTCGAAGACCTCTCAGCCAAGGACATCGACGCCACCCGCAAAGCCCGCCGCAAGCTCGCGTCCGCCGTGCTCTTGCCAGCCGCCGACCTGGCTCCCCCCGACTCGACGTTCGGTCGAGAACTGGCCGCCCGCCTCATTGGAGTCAAGCTCGCCGGCAAGCCCACCCCCGCCAACCCCCTCGACGAAACCCGCCCCTTCGAGCGCGTAGCGCTCATGCTCGAGATGCGCCGGGAGAACACCGGGGAAGTCTCAGCCCACCCGACGGCGACTGCGTTCCCCGGAAGCGTCCCGGATGGCGCCGAGCGCGTCCGCCGAGTCGTATCCGTCAACCTCTCCGTCCCCCGCTGGATCACCACCGGGCTCTACGCCGCGCCGGGGGAAACGATCCGCGTCACCATGCCCCCCGGAACTCCTCCCCGCGATCTCCGCCTTCGCATCGGTGCCCACACCGACGACATCTCGCACCTGCCCGTGTGGAAGCGCGTACCCATGATCTCCCGGTCGTTCCCGCTGGCTGCGGGCGAGAACGCAGTGGCCTCCCCCTTCGGCGGCGCGGTGTACGTCGAGGTCGTCAAGCCGCGCGTCGCCAAGGCGGACATCGCCATCGCCGGCGCCGTCGAGGCGCCGCTGTTCGTCCTCGGCCAGACCACCCCCGAGCAGTGGGCCAGGCTCCGGCATGCCCCCGCGCCGTGGGCCGAGTTCGTCGTTCCCGGCCGCGTCGTGCTCACCTTCCGCTCAGACTCCGTCCGCGAACTCGACGACCCCACCGAGGTCATGGAACATTGGAAACGCGTCCTCGACGCAATGGCCGACCTCGCCGGAATTCCCCGCGACCGCCCCCGGGAGGAACGCATCGTCACCGATGTCCAGATCTCCGTCGGCTACATGCACTCCGGCTACCCGATTATGACGCACCTCGACGTCTCAAGAGACATCGTCGACCTCGCCGTTCTCAAGACCGTAAAAGGCGGCTGGGGCTTCTACCACGAGCTCGGTCACAACCACCAAGTGCCCGACTGGACCTTCGAAGGCACCGGCGAGGTCACGAACAACGTCTTCGTGCACTACGTCCTGGAAACCGTCTGCAACCTCACCGTCCCGCAAGCCACCGCCCGCGCCCTGGGCCCCGACACCGCCCGCATCCTCAAAGCCCACCTCGAATCCCCCGACTTCGCGCGGTGGCAACGCGAGCCGTTCCTTGCCTTGGCGATGTACGCTCAGGTCCACACCGCCTTTGGCTGGGAACCTTTCAAGAAGGTCTTCGCCGAGTACGAGTCGCTTCTCGACCACGATCGCCCGACGACCGAGCAAGCCAAACGCGACCAGTGGATGATCCGACTCTCCCGAGCTGTCAACAAGAACCTCGGCCCCTTCTTCGACGCCTGGGGCGTCCCGGTCTCACCCACCGCCAAAGCCGAGATCGCCGCCCTCGCCCACTGGCTGCCCGAGGGAATCACCCCCCGCCCCTAGCGCGGCAGCGCAGTCTTCGCCAGCGCCTCCTCGATGATCGTCTCGTTCTTCTGCCCGCCGTACTTCGCCTTGGTGTCCAGCACGATCCGGTGCGCCAGCACCGGAATCGCCAGCCGCCGTACGTCGTCCGGCGTCACATAATCCCTCCCATGGATCAGCGCCCAAGCCTGCGAGCACCGAAACAGCGCCAGCGACCCCCGCGGCGACAACCCCAGTCTCAGCCGCACATCCCCCCTCGTAAACTCCACCAGCCGAACAATGTAATCCGCCACCGACTCGTCCACCCGCACAGACCGAATCGCGTGCTGCATTTCCAGAATCTCACCCGTCCCCAATACCGGCGTCAGGTCGTCGAACGGGTGGTGGTCACGCTGGCCGTACAGCACCTCCAGCTCCGCCGCACGGTTCGGATACCCCATCGCAATCCGCATCGAGAACCGGTCGAGCTGCGCCTCCGGCAGCGGGTACGTCCCCTGATACTCAGCCGGGTTCTGCGTGGCGACGACGAAAAACGGCTCGGGCAGTTCGCGCGTACGCCCGTCAGCCGTCACCGTCTTCTCGCTCATCACCTCCAGCAGCGCCGACTGCGTCCTCGGGCTAGTCCGGTTGATCTCGTCCGCCAGCAGCACGTTACAAAATACCGGCCCGGGGCGAAACTCAAACGTCCCGTCCGACGGCCGATACACCGAACTCCCCGTGATGTCCGCCGGAAGCAGGTCCGGCGTGAACTGCACCCGCCGAAACGCCCCCGAGATCGACTTCGCCAGCGACTTCGCCAGCGTCGTCTTCCCCGTCCCAGGCACGTCCTCCAGCAGGGCGTGCCCCCCCGAGAGCAGCGCCGTCACCAGCAACCGCACCGATTCCGGCTTGCCCCGGATGACCTTCCCGAGGTTCTCCTCCAGCCGGGAAACACGCTGGGCGAAATTCGCCAGCTCAGCGGGCGAGAGTGCGGAACTGTGTTCGGGCGAAACGGCGGGGCTGCTCATCGGGGGGGAGTTTGCCCGGTCGGCGCCACCGCGTCCAGTCGCGGCGCGACCCACACCGCCCCGATCTCCGTCGCCGCCACCGTCAGATCCGCCGCCGCCACCCGAAACCGCGCCAGCGGCTCGTCCATCAACTCGTGCGACAGCTTGAAAGTCGAATGGTGCATCGGCAGCACCGCCCGCGCCCCGGCCCCCCGCGCCATCTCAGCCGCCTGTTCCGGCGTCGCGTGCGCCGCGATGTATGGGTCGTACGCTCCAATCCCCACGCACGCCAAATCCACTCCCCCCGACCCCGCCAAGTGTTCCCACCCCCGGAAGTACGCCGAGTCCGACCCGTACAAAATCCGCCGCCCAGCCGCCGACAACAAAAACGCCCCGTACGACCTGTGATTGTCGTAAAACACCCGCGGCCCCCAGTGCTTCGTCTCCAGCGCCGTCACCGTAAGCCCGTCCCGCGTAGTCGTCTCCCCCCACCCCAGCTCCCGCACCGCCGCGAACCCCAAGTCCGTGAGCAAGTCCGCGCAGTTCGCCGACGTCACCACCGTCGCAGCGGGAAATCGCCGCGCCAATCGCCAAAGTGTCGGCCTGTCCAAGTGGTCAAAGTGCGCGTGCGACACCACGACAACGTCCACCGTCGGCAGACCCTCCACGTCCAGCGCCGCCCCCTGCCTCCGCCTCGGCCCAGCCGTCAACGGCCCGATCTGCAGCCCGATCCGCTCGGAAAACACCGGGTCCGCCAGCACCGTGAGCCCCGCGAGCCGAAACAGCATCGACGCATGCCCCAGCCAAACCGCCGCCGCCTCGTGCCCCCCCCAGTTCGCAAGGTCAGGCGTGGCGGCGGGGGGCAGGCCCCGCAACCCCGGCAGCCGAAACCGGCCCACCCCCCGCCCGAGGTGGTCGGCCAGCCGCAGCGTCCACGGCGAGCGTTTCGCCCGGTCGGCTACGAACCGCCATCGCGCTGCCGAGTCTCCTTGGGGCATGGCCAACCTTAGGTTCCCCGCCTCGCCCGGGGAGTCGGGCCCCCTATCCTCACCCTCCCATGGCCCTTGCCGACGAAATCCTCCGCCGCCGAACCTTCGCCATCATCTCCCACCCCGACGCGGGCAAAACCACGCTCACCGAAAAGCTCCTTCTTTACGGCGGCGCCATCCAGCTCGCAGGCAGCGTCACCTCCCGTAAAAACCAGCGCGCCGCCACCTCCGACTGGATGGAACTCGAACGCCAGCGCGGCATCTCCATCACCTCCACCGTTCTGCAGTTCGATTACGCCGGATATTGCCTCAAC
>JBBRUM010000347.1:0-4365 GCA_038247815.1 Tepidisphaerales bacterium
CTAACCGCCCCCCACCAAAACCGTTAGCCGATTCCCCCCGGCACCTCCCCGGAACAATCCCTATACTCCCGCATGCCCGTTTGGACGCACATCCCCACCGGCGGATTCAGTCAGTTCGGAAACCAGTGGCGCACCCACTCCAGCCGCTTCCCCCGCTGGGGACTCCCTGTCCTCCTGATCGCCGCCCTCCCAGGACTCGCAATCGCCCTCTTGTCAATTGTCCTTTTGATGGCTAGTCTGTTAGCCCTTTTGCTGCTGATGGTTCCAGTGTTTAAGGTCGTCACTTGGATAGCCGGTTTCGGCGGCGGCGGGGGAGTCGGAGAGGGGGCGTCGCGGCGGTCTTCATCGGCTGGTGCGGCGGAGGTGGAACTAGAAGCAAGGCTCCCCAGCCCGGGGAGCAAACCCGTCGAGGTCAGAGTCGTTGACTCCTAGCCCCCGGCGGACAACTGAAACGGTTTTGAGAAAGCGATTGCTGACCTGGCCAAAAAGGAAATCACCAACCAGTTTAAGATCTACGCTCCCGGCGGCACCGCAACCCCGGCGCCCCCGATCGGCCCCGCCCTCGGCCAATACGGCGTGAACCCCGGCCAGTTCATCACCCAGTTCAACGCCGCTACCAAGGAGCTCCGCGGGAAGGTCGTCGGTGTTCTGATCACCACCTACAAAGACCGCACCTTCTCCTTCGAAATCAAGTCCTCCCCCGGTAGCACCATCCTCAAAGACCTCGTCAAAGCCGAAAAAGGCTCCGGCGAACCCAACAAAAATAAAATCGGCTCAGTCACCATGGCCCAGCTCCGCGAAGCCTCCAAGTCCAAGGTCAAAGACCTCAACTGCTTCGACGAAAACGCAGCCGCCCGAATCCTCGCCGGCCAAGCCCGCTCCATGGGCATCACCGTCGAAGGCTAACTCCCTCCTTCCCCCCATCAACTTTCCCCTCCTCGTCTGCACCCCGCCGGCGATTTTTGTCCAGTCCTGATCCAAAGTTGTCACCTGTTCTTGCCGCGTGGGGGGTGCCAAGCTTCGAGGCTTAGCCTCAAAGCCAGGCACCCCCCACGCGGTCCCTGCCCGATGAGCCGCCATCGGAACACAGTTTGCCAACGCCCCATGCGGGCGAAAATCGTTGTACAAACCCACCGCCTCCCTCATAGCCCCGGGCACCTCACCCTTGCTTACAAATGTCTCGCCAAGCCCATACTCCTGCCTCAAAATCCCGTTCAGACGCTCAGCCTTGGCGTTCTCGTAGCAATGGTTCTCCTCCACCCCGCTTCCGATCCGCTCGCACGCAATAAACTAATACTCGTAATGAGCAAACTCTCCGCCTGCGCCCCGCCCAGGGCCCTCTCCAGCCGGGCCACCTGCCTACGCAGCTCCATGACCCGATCCGCCTCGTCGACCTGTTCCACAGGCACCACCTTGGCAAGCAAATGATTCGTACCGAACCGACGAATCCAACCATTCACCGTCGTCGCGCCCATAATCCCGTGATGAACCCCCGCCGCTTGGATCGAGGCAAACTTCCCAGACTCCACCTCCTCCACCACACGACGCTTAAACGCCAAACTGCACCGCCGAACCTCACGATTTATCACGTCTCAGCTTGATTGCCACAACACCCCGTGACAACCTAGTTCAGGACGAGACACAAACATCCGCCGCCTGCCATCCCACATCCGCCACCCCCCCTCCCTTGCCTTCCGCCCGCCTCCCCCCTAAAACTCTTTCCCCGCTTGCCGGACCTCTCCGGCAGCGGATACATCCAAGCCGAACCACGGGCTGAAACAGTGGGAGAGCTTTGGGGCGCTCAAATTGCCCCGGGAGTTCGACATTCATGGCAGTCATCGTTCATCGCTCCAAGCGATACAAAGAAGCCGCTAAGGCTTACAACCCGAACAAAGTTTCGGTCGAAGCGGCTATCACAGCCGTCAAAGCGTTTAAACCCACCAAGTTCGACCAGTCAGTCGAACTCATTTTCTCCTTGGGCATCGACGCCAAGCAAGCCGACCAAGCCATCCGCGGCTCGCTGTCCCTGCCCCACGGCGTGGGCAAAAGCAAGCGCGTCGTCGCCTTCTGTCAGGACCACCTTGTCGCGGCAGCCCTCGAAGCCGGTGCCGTCATGGCCGGCGGGCAGGACCTTGTAGCCCGAATCGAAAAAGAGAACCTCACGGATTTCGACGTCGCCATCGCCTCGCCAGACATGATGCGCTTCGTCGGCCGCCTGGGTAAGGTCCTCGGACCCAAAGGCCTCATGCCCGCGCCTAAAGCCGGCACGGTAACGGCTGACATCGCCAACGCCGTCCGCGAGTACGCCGCGGGTAAGGTCGAGTTCCGCAATGACGCGGGCGGAAACCTCCACAGCGTGGTCGGCAAGCTCTCGTTCGACGACACCAAGCTGGCTGAAAACATCGCAGCCATGGTGGCCCACATTCGGCGTCTCAAGCCACAGACGAGCAAAGGCATGTTCTTCAAGAAGCTCGTGCTCAAGAGTTCGATGTCGCCGGCTGTGTACTTGGACATTCATTAAGTTGTCGTTGGTGACCCATGTCCCGCCAACGCGGGAAGTGGCGTGCCAAATGACCAATGACAAAGGGATTGGTGTTTCATGAGCAAAAAAGTCAAGGCGCTCCTCGAGCGTGACATCAAGGGTCGAATCGGCGGTATCGATGGCCTCGCGGTGGTTTCGCCCCGCGGGATGAACGGCCTAAAAAATAACAAGCTCCGTGGAAAGCTGCACGCCAAGGGCATGCGGATGACCGTGGTGAAAAACACGCTGGCCAAGCGGGCAGCCGCTGGCAGCAAAATCGACGGGTTCGACAAGCTGCTTGACGGCCCTTCAGCCATCATCTACGGCAACGGCGTTTCGATCCCGAACATCGCCCGGTTCCTCCTCGACGAGAAGAAAGCCGACGAAACGCTCGACCTCAAGGGCGTCTTCTTCGAAGGCGAAGTCTACAGCGGGCAAAAGGGCGTCGAAGCCGCCAGCAAGCTTCCCACCCGCGAAGAAGCCATCGCCAACGTCGTGGCCGCGCTCCTCGCCCCCGGCCGCAAGCTCGGTGGCATCTTCAAGGGCCAAGCCAGCATCATCGCATCGCTTATCAAAAGCGTCGAAGAAAAGGCCAAAGCCAGGGAAGCCGCCGAACCAGCAGCACCCGCCGCAGACGCCCCACCAGAGGCCGCACCAGCCGCCCCGACGGCGACCGCTTAACAAAATTTTTTGCCGCAACTTTGCGTTGCGGATGAGATCGTTCGGCAGTTGGTTAGTCCCCGCGAGGGGTTAAACCGCCTCAAAGTGAAGCGGGCTATCTGGACGGAACACGTTCGACACGGTTGAGCACCGATATCGCTCGGAGAAGAAGTCATGGCAGAAGTAGCAACCGAAATCAAAGACCTGGGTGACAAAATTGTCGGCTTGACCCTGAAGCAAGCCGTCGACCTGGCCGCCTACCTCAAGGAAGCCCACGGCATCGAACCCGCCGCCGGCGGCGCAATCATGATGGCCGGTGGTGGTGGCGCAGCCGCCGCCGCCCCCGTCGAAGAAGCCAAAACCACCTTCGACGTCGTCCTCAAGTCCGGCGGCGAAAAGAAGATCCAAGTCATCAAAGTAGTCCGCGCCGCCACCGGCCTCGGCCTCAAAGAAGCCAAAGACCTGGTCGAAGCCGCCCCCAAGGTCGTCAAGGAATCTCTCTCCAAAGAAGACGCCGAAAAACTCAAAAAGGAACTTGAAGAGCAGGGTGCAGCTGTGGAATTGAAGTAGTCGATCTCTCTCGGGTTGACTTCGATTGTAGCCTAGCTCAGGTTTGTTCTGAGCTGGGTTGCAAGTGGGGTTGATTTGGATGGTCTGTGACTGATAAATGGGGCCTCCCCAGAGATGGGGGGGCCTTTTTTACTCAAGATACTGCTTGACAGAGTGTTTAGGCGTTACTAATGTCCCCACGCGTTGAGCACCGCAACCATTTGAACTTGAATGTTTTGTCCGGCTGGCATATTCCCGCCATGTGGGTGGGGACGTTGCCAGCATCGTCTATTGCGCGGGCGTCTGGCGAATTTCGTCGGGTGTCAGGTGTGGACGGGCGATGTGAGGCGAAAGAGTGTAATGACCGGGGCGTGCCGAAGCAGGGTGCCCCGGAGTAGGCCGCCGGGAAGTTTTTCGGGCGGCTGTTTTCGTTTTTCGGGCAATTGCTCCGGTCATTGGCAAGGTCTGGCGAACGGCCAGCCGGTCGTTGTGGGGAGAGCGAGTCCGACAGTTTGGAACGAACGAACAACCAGGGCGTGCTCGAAGGCGCCCGATTAACCGCAGTGAGGCAAAGAGATGAAGGTCACCGAAGTCCGCGACTTTTCCAAGCGTGGCGACGCGATCCCGATCCCGAA
>JBBRUM010000348.1:0-4356 GCA_038247815.1 Tepidisphaerales bacterium
AGACCGCGCCGATGGCTTGGCCGATCTCCGAGCGGGGTTTTCCGTCTTCGGGTGTTAGGGGATTGTACGATTGTTCCACGTGGAACAATGTTGTCGCTTCCTTTGCGCCGGTTTCAAGCTTCCTGACGGCTTGCCTCTCTCTGACGTACTTATCCTTGCCAATGGGTGCGTTGATGACATCCGAGGTGGTGGGCGGGATCCCATGGCAGAGGGCCAAGTAGGTTTTCTGAATCGTGCGGTTCTCGAACTGTCGCGCGATCCGCCAGTGGGCTTCTTCGGACTTGGCGATGAGCATGATCCCGGTGGTGTTGCGGTCGAGCCGGTGGAGAATCCCCGGACGCCAGTTGCCGATGGCGTTTTTCGCTCCGGGCGTCGGCGGCGCTAGGTTCTCCTCGCGGACTCCGCCCGAGGAGAAGGAGATCCCCGTCTGGATTCCGTAGTGCACCAAGCCATTGACGAGCGTGCCGGTCCACTTCCCCCTGGCGGGGTGGACGATCAGATCGGCTTGCTTGTTGAGCGCGAGGAAATGCTCGTCTTCGTAGAGGATGTCCAGCGGAATGTCTTCAGGGACGAGTTCGTTGACGGGTTCCGGCGGAGCGACCATCTGGATGATGTCGCCGTTCTGGGGGTGGTAGGAGGCTTTGACGACTCTGCCGTTGGCGGTGACCAGCCCTTCCTTGATCACCCGCTGGACGCCGGCCCGTGAGAGGTATCCCACGCGGTCGACGAGGTACTGGTCGACCCTGCGGACGAGGTTTTTGGTTACTTTCCATCGAAAGTGCACGAGATCAGCCGACGTTTCCTCGTCGGTCTCGGGGACAAAGTCGTCGGTAAAGTCTTCGGTCATGGGGTGTCCGACCGAAAGCGGCTGACTAGGGCTGGGCGGGGGCGGTGGTGGGTAGGGTGGCGGGCGCGGTGGTGGTCGTGTCGGGGTTTGTTGTGGGGGTGGCGGCAGGCTGGGTGGAGCTCTTGGCCAGGCGCATGGGCCGGGACAGGTTCGGGAGGATTGCGAGGCGTTGTTTGGCGACGTTTCGGACCGAGGTGCTCAGGGTGGCGTCGTCGGAGATGGTTTGGTAAATCACTTTGGCGTCGTCAAACTTGGCGGTATTTTCGGCGATGGCCGCCAAGCCGAGCTTGGCGGAGCCGAAGGCTTGTTTTTTGTCGGCGAATCGATCGACGACGTCTTGGTAGCTCGTGCGGGCGTTTTCGAGGAGTTGGTCGCTGGTTTGTTCGAGCTTGAGGGCGGGGCGGGTGGTGGACTCCTCCATTTCGGGGAGC
Organism: Tepidisphaerales bacterium; assembly: GCA_038247815.1. Taxonomy (GTDB): domain Bacteria; phylum Planctomycetota; class Phycisphaerae; order Tepidisphaerales; family Tepidisphaeraceae; genus JBBRUM01. The sequence continues at coordinate 1,279 of JBBRUM010000348.1, forward strand.
ATGGCGACGGTGTAGTAAAGGTCGCCTTGGAGGATGAGGGCTTGACTGTGGTAGTTGGGGTCTGCGCTTTGGGTGAGGACTTCGCCCATGCGGGTGGTGCCTTCGCGGAGGACGTCGCGGCGGATGTTGGCGTAGTCTTCGGGTCGAATGGCGAAAAGTTGGGGGGATCGAAGGTTAACCAGTAGCTCGCGGGCGGTGGCGAGGTTGGTTTCTGCGTTGATCCGGGCCGATTCAGAGGTGTTGCGGCGGAAGGTAAACAGCGCGTAGCTGAGGGCGGCGATGGTGATGACGATTAGAACCTTGTTGCCATGACGGTTCCAAAACTCTGGGATTTTGTCGACGCCGGTGGCGAGGTCGAGTTCTTTGAGGTCAGACTTTTTCTTTTCCTGCTCGGCCATGGAGATCCGCTTTGCAAATCCGGGGGTGTTGGTGGAGAACGGGACGACTGCACGCGTGTTGACACCGTACCGGGGGTGGGATGGTATGCGGGGTGTGGAGGGTGTGCAAACCGCTGGGGAGTGTGGAGGGAGGGCCGAGCACAAAGTGTTAGCGGGGATGGGATCGGGTGGGGTCGATTCTTGACACCCCGGCGCGTGACTTTTACATTCGCGCAACTCGGTTTGGTGTAATCACCTTGGGACGTCGCGGATCTCCGCCGATTGTCCCCTGGTTTTGTGTCGCCAAAGTCGGGAAAAGTAGACCCGAGCAAGACAACCCCCCCCTGATCCGGAGTGCCCCCGATGGTTCGATCGTGCAAGCTGCTGTCGCGTGCGGTGATTTCTGCCGCCGTTGTGTTCCCGCTGTCGATGGGCGTCGTGGTGCGGGGGCAGGACGCGGCCCCGGCCGTCTCCGCAGTGACGGGCGTTTCCCCGGTGGACCCGGCGCTGCGCAAGGCCGCGGACGATTTTTGGCACTACTCGACGATCGCCCGGTACGAACTGGCTGGGGCAGAGGTGAAGAAGCTGGTCGATGCCGATCCGCTGTCGGTGCTCAAGGCGTTTAGCGCCGTGGCAGCCGAGCGGAAGCAGGACCTGGACCCGTGGGTGGCGCGGTGGAAGGGGATCGAGGGGCTCAAGGGGCCGGCGGGCGAACTGGCGGCGGTGCTGGACAAAGGCCGACTGGCGCTTCGGGCGGACCAGGCGTTTATCGAGGACAACATTCGGCGGCTGATCGTCAACGAGCGGGCGTACACGCTGGCGGTTGGGCGTTTGCGGCAGTCGGGCGAGCTGGCGGTTCCTTTGATGTTGTCGTACCTGAGGTCGCCGGAGCGGGCGGAGTTCCACGGTGCGATTCGGCGAGCGCTGACGGACATGGGCAAGAGCGCGTTGTCGCCGCTGCTGGCGTCGACGCAAATGAAAGACACTGCGGTGCTGGCGACGGTGGTGACGATTCTCGGCGACATGGGATACGAGCCGGCCGTGCCATACCTGTTGCGGTTGGCGTCGAACCCGGAGACGGGGAGCTCGGTGCGGACGGCGGCGGCTGCGGCGCTGGCGAAGTTGGGGTCGGTGAGTCCCGCGCCGGCGGATGCGTATCTGGCGCTGGGCGAGAAGTTTTACTATGACAATTCGATGATCACTGCGGAGCTGTCGCAGGCGCCGGTGGCGTATGTTTGGAACTGGTCGGAGGGGGCGGGGCTGACGAAGAAGGACGTTCCGCCGGCGATTTTCAACGAGCTGATGGCGATGCGGTCGGCGGAGTACGCGTTGTCGCTGGACCAGGGGAACGCGGCGGCGCTAAGCCTTTGGCTGGCGGCGAACTACAAGCGCGAGGTCGAGCTTCCCGAGGGCGCTGCCGATTCGACGCGGGCCGAGGGTCAGCCGTCGGGTCACTACTACGGCGTTGCGGCGGGTTCGCGTTATCTCAACGACGTGCTGGTGCGGGCGCTGAAGGACAAGAACTCGCCTGTGGCGCTCAAGGCGATTATGAGCCTGCAGGAGATCGCGGGATCGACGAACCTGTTCACCGCCGGGGCGACCACGCCGCTGTCGGACGCGATGGGATTCCCGGACCGGGTGGTTCGGTTTGAAGCCGCCTACGCGATCGCCTCTGCGCTGCCGGCGCAGAGCTTTGCGTCGTCGGACCGGGTCGTTCCGATCCTGGCTGAGATGGTCGGGCAGACGGGCACGCCGGGGATTGTGGTGGTGGCGTCGACGGAAGCGGAAGTGAGCAAGCTGATCGAGGCCCTGAAGGGTCAGGGGTTCAACGTGGTGGGGGCGACGACGCCCGAGGTTGCGGTGAACAAGTCGACGATGAGTCCCTCGGTGGATGCGGTGGTGGTGACGGAGGACGTGGGGCTGGCGGCGGTGGATTCGCTGCTGGCGATTGTGGGAAGCTCGCCGCGACTGGGGCTGGCGCCGAAGGTGATCGTGACGAAAACGTCGCAGTCGCCATTCGCGTCGCGGGCGGCGGCGGACAACTTGGTGAACCTTGTGCAGTCGGATGATGGGTCGAGCTTGAAGGCCGCGATCGAAGCGGCGCGGGCTAGGGGCGGGTCTAACCCGCTGAGTGTCGAAGCCGCGACGGCCGGCTCGCTGCGTTCGCTGGCGCTGCTCGAGAAGCTTTCGGTGGCGAAGATTCCGGCGCTGTCGCTGGAAGCCGCCAAGCCGACTCTGATCGCGGCGTTGGACGACGCCCGGCCGGAAGTGATCATGAAGGCCGCGTCGGTGCTGGCCCTGGCGGGCGGCAAGGACGGGCAGACGGCGATCTTCACCCGCGCCATGGCGGCTGGCACGCCGGACGACCTGAAGGTCAGCCTGCTCAACTCGCTGTCGCAGTCGGCCAAGACGTTCGGCAACGAGTTGACGACGGACGAGATCGTCGCGCTGGATGTGGTGGTGGGCTCGGCGGAGAACCTGGCGGTGCGGTCGGCGGCAGCGGAAACCCGCGGGGCGCTTAACCTTCCGCCGGAGGAAGCCAAGTCGCTGATTCTCAAGCAGTCCAACCGGTGATCGCCGGGGAGTGAATTGAACCTCGCGGACCCGCCGGCTGACCGCTGGCGGGTCCGGCTGTTTTGTGGGCGGGGAACGCGGGATAGAGTGCAACCATGTCGACGACACCGGTGACAACGCCACTGAC
>JBBRUM010000349.1:0-4356 GCA_038247815.1 Tepidisphaerales bacterium
CCCTCCCGTACCCGCTTTTACACACTCTCTCTCACTAATCTCCTCCCCACCCCCTCGTCGCTTCCCCACCACAACGTCGCTTCCACGCATCACAAAATGATGCCCCCACGCATCATCCGACACATTCGTCTAGCCAAGGTCGTCTAACACAGTCGCCCGAAGCGTTTTAACTGCTGGCATTGCCTTTGTTTATGGGCTTCCCGTGCTCAACCACTTCGGGACCAATCTTCGTGCGCTCACTGGCGTCCTCGCGGCCATCCTGCTAACCGGCTGTGCGATGAGTCCGCGGGAACCGGATGTTTCATATCTGGTTTCCGACGACAACCCGCCAACGGTGTCGGTACCAGCACTCCCCGCCGCGCCTGTGGTGAATCCATCCGCGCGGGCGCTCGTCTTCGATCCGCCTATCACCGCGTATACGCCGTTCCTCAATCTCGACCGCAACCAGCGGCAACCCAGCGCGTCGATTGGCTTTGAGTCGTATTCCACCTCTGTCACGGTCACTCGTCAGGTGGATCAGCAGCTCTTCTTCCCGTCGAACCGTGGTTCGCGGAGTTTCTCGGGCTACCTTGAACGCCACGCCGTCACCCAGACCGTCACCGTCCGCACTCGATAGACCTGCTGGGCAAGATTGCTGCGTAAGTACTTGGGGGCGAATGATTTTACGCACAAAACGCTTGCATCCGTCCGTTCAAGGGGCGATATTAAGTAAGTCGATACCTGTACGCGGGTTAGGGTCATAACCGGCCCGACACCCGATATGGGTCACAGCGCGGCCCTCGAACCCCCATTCCCCGGAGTCGGCAGCCATGTCCACGATCACCAAAAAGGAACTCATCGACCGCATCGCTGACAAGACCGGGCATAAACGTGTCAACGTCAAACGCGTCGTGCAGCAGTTCCTTGACGAAATCGTCTCAGAGCTAGGAGCCGGAAACCGCTTGGAATTTCGAGATTTCGGCGTGTTCGAAACTAAGCTCCGCAAAGCCCGCAAAGCCCAGAACCCCAAAACCCTCGCCCCCGTCGCAGTTCCCGAAAAACGAACCGTCAAGTTCAAAGTCGGCAGACTGATGAAGCAGCGACTCTTGGAGCTCTCCGGTGTCGCCGTCGATGATGAAGCCGGTGACGTCGCCGAAATGTCGGACATCTCCGAAGACGACGATCAATAGATCCCCCCCTTAGCCCACCTTGCCCCATATCCCGTCGCCCGCCGCCACGATGCGGTAGCGCACACCCAATTGTTATTCGGCTATGACCCGAGTCTCGCCACTAAACTAACATCCGCTAACTTGCACTCACTACTGAGTCTGCGAGTCGGTGGCGGCAATCCGAATCTCAGCGTTGGTAATTGGAGGGGTACCTCGGATCTTCACCAAGGTCCGTTCAACAAGGTCTTGCGGAGGTTCGGGAACGACGAAATGATCGAGCTTGGCCAGCAATTTTTCCCAGTTCTTGACGGAGTCGATCGAGACGGCGGGAGTCGCGACAGGGTACTGGTTTTTGCTGTTCTGTAGGCGTAAGTCGTTCATAAGCACATCAATAGCGCAGCGGTCGGCTTCTTCAAGCGAAGACGGGTCCATGGCTGAATCCATTTCCGAGACAAGGGGGAACACGTAACGATCGGCGACTACTCCTGTAGGAATGGTCTCCACGTCATGGAAACCACACCCGACGTCCATCGCAAATCTCGGTCGATTTGCCAGTAAACGTCATCAGTCAAGCGACCCATCCCCGACCGGGATTTGTCACCCAACCGACAACTTAGTTTCTACGCCTCTGGAGTCTCTGGGTTCGAATTTCTCCAGCGTTGTGCAAAATATGCCACAGCCGAGTGAAGGCGACTCTTTACCGTCCCCACCGGGATCTCCAGAATTTCGGAAATCTGCTTGTATGGGAACTCATTGAAGTACGACAAAAGCAGGATTTCCCGCAAGTTAGTGGGCATTGACATCACCACCGCCTGAACCCGTGCTCGCAGTTCGTCCCGCTCGAGGACCTGATCCGGCCTTTCTTCCGACGACGCCATGAGCGACAAAAAGTCGGACTTTCCGTCGGCCGAGCCGTCCACCGACGCTTGGAGGGGAGTGGTCGGTCGCCGGGCGGCTGAGCGCATCGCGTCACGGGCTTTGTTGGCGGCGATGGTGAAGAGCCAGGGCTTGAATCGACGTTCGGAATCGAACTGGGGGGCTGATTGGTGGACTTGGAGGAATGCCTCTTGGAAGACGTCTTCGGCGGCTGCATGGTCGCCCATGAACCGGTAGAGGAATTGCACGAGTTCGCGCTGATATCGGGAAATGAGGGTCTTGAGCGCGTCTGGCTCGCCGAGCAGGTGGGCCGAGAGGAGTGCTTCATCGGAGCGTTCGTCGTTGGCGGGGTTGCCCGGCGGCGGGGTCGGGGGACTGGATTTGGTTGCGGGGGAGGAGGGTGGTGACGTGCCCGACTCGGGCGTGGTGTCACCGGGTGTTCGGCTCGGCTGCGGTGGTTCAACTTGATCGGGAGTCATGTCGTCAGCCGTTCGTCAACCAAGCCGGGGGGCCTTTGCCTGCTTCCAACGTCGCGGGTTAAGTAAGCGAGGCACTCTAGGCCGACATACACTAACCTCAATGTCCGATTCGCAAGAAGACCAAAAAGGCAAAGTTAGATTGTTCGACCTCTCTGTTTCGGAATGGGTTGAGACCGTCCGTGTGTGGGGGTGGCCGAAGTTCCGGGCGATTCAGGTGTTGGAATGGGTCTATGGCAAGCTCGAAGCCGACCCGGAGAAGATGAGCAACCTTTCCAAAGCCGATCGCGCCCTCCTCGCCGAGCGCGTGCTCATCGGCGACGGGCAGACCATCGCCAACCAGCTTTCCTCCGATGGAACTCGAAAGCTACTGATCGAGTGGCCGGCGACGAAAGACCAGCCTCGGGGCGCCCACGCTGAAACAGTCATGATCCCCGACGGCGACCGCCGCACGGCGTGCGTGTCGTCGCAGGTGGGGTGTCCGGTGGGGTGTAAGTTTTGTGCCTCGGGCGTGGGGGGTGTGAAAGGGAACCTGACGTCGGGGCAGATCGTGGAGCAGATTTTTCAGTTGAACCGTATTTTGAACCCCGGTCGAGTGCCCGCGCCGGGTGGGGAGCGGGTGACGAATGTGGTATTCATGGGCATGGGCGAGCCGCTGGCGAACTACTCGGCTGTGATGACTTCGATCCGGACGCTGCATGATCCGGCGTGCTTCAACATGGGCGCCCGGCGGATCACGGTTTCGACCGTGGGCGTTCCCCAGCGGATCAAGCAACTGGCGTCGGAAGATCTACCACTGAACCTCGCGATTTCGCTGCACGCGCCCAGCGAGAAGATTCGCCGCGAGCTCATCCCCTGGGCGGAGCACTTCTCGATCGAAGAGATCCTCGACGCCGCGCGGTTTTACTTTCAGCACTCCGGCAGGGAGATCACGCTGGAGTACATCCTGCTCGCCGGGATCAACGACCGCCCCGAACACGCGCGGGAGCTGGCGCAAATCTGCCGCACACTACGGGCTAACGTCAACCTCCTTCGTTACAACGAGGTGGAGGGCACGCCCTACAAGCGACCGACATCGGAGGATGTGGTGGTGTTTCAGGACGTGCTGCGACACAACGGGATCAACGCGCACGTGCGGAAATCCCGTGGGCGGGACATTGACGCGGCGTGTGGGCAGTTGAAGAAGAAAAAGGTGGATGACGCGGGGGCGACGCCGTTGACGATCGCGGGGAGGTAGGTACTAACGTCTCGGGCGTGCTCAGGTTTTGCCGAAGAGGTTCGCGCAGAACAGGATGGGGGGTTTAGAGAGCTGTTCGGCTGAGAGGGGAGCGGGGCAGTGGAGGTGGAAGGAGGCCCGGTCGCCGGGGAGGAGGGTGAGTTGGGCGTCGTCGATGGTGGCGGCGGGGTGGAGGCGGTCGGGTTGGATGGTGAGGTCGCGGAGGAGGGTGTGGGCGAGGATCTCCAGGCGATACCGGGTGGGGCCGGTTTGGTCGAGGGAGACGTTGTAGCGGGGTTCGGGGTAGGCGTAATCCTTATCGGGGGAGAACCACCAGAAGGCGCGGTGGCTGTCGGGGGTGGAGGCGACGAGGAACGAGCTCGGGCGGGTGGTCATGTTTGAGGGCACGTCGAAGCGGGCGAGTGACCGTGGGGCGACGGTGACGCGGTGCGACGTTGAGGCGAGGGTGTCGCCGAGGAGGGTGACCTCGCGGAGAGAGACGGGGGCGGTCCACTCTTGGTCGGTGTCGTTGTGGAGGTAGACGCAGAGGTCGCCGATCGGCTGGCTGCCGGGGGTTACGCGTGCGGGTTTGATGGTGAGGAGTCGTGGGGCGAAGAAGCGGCGCGAGGCGTGGAGGAGG
>JBBRUM010000350.1:0-4355 GCA_038247815.1 Tepidisphaerales bacterium
GGAACTGCCGGGCTTGAAGGGCTTGACAGAGATGTCAGCGACGGTCGCCATGGTCGGATTCTACCATGCTCGCCGGTGGGCGGGCGGGAAAATCGCTATCGCGGGGCCTTGCGGGTGGGGGCGGGTTTTCTCGCGGGGGTGGCGGGCTTGCGTGCGGGGCGGGTGGCTGGGGGGGGTGGGGGAGGAGGCTGGACTTCGGCGAAGTCGCGTGAGGTGACGTGGTGGACTTTGAGGGTGGGGATCCAGTAACTAAGGACCTCGAAGTATCCGCCCTCGAAGACGGGGATCGGCTCGAGGGCCCGGCCGAGGAAGGGGCCCGTCGACTCGACACTCCGGCCGGTCTCGGACCACATCGAAGCCGAAGCGACATCCACCATCGCCGCCCCGGGCATCTTCTTCAAAAACTCTGGGATGGGCGCCATCCGCAACTCGGACCCCTCCGTCCGCCGCGAGAACGCCCGCACCCGCCCCCACGTGGACTCGCGGAAGACGATGGCGGTCGAGTTGGGGTGCGAGAGGTTGATCGGGGTGTCGGAGATGTCGGTGGGCAGGAGCGCCATGGGCGTGGTGGTTCGGATGAGCACGACTGGCGTTTCGATAGGGGCGGACTCGACAGCGGCGCCCGGGGCCGTGGCGATGGGGTCGGCCGTCGGGCGTGTCGTGGGTGGGATGGCGTAGCGCGGGCGGAGGGGGACGGCGGCTGCGGTGGCCAGTTCGTCGGACCTTGGCGGAGGGGCGAGGACTTTGGTCGCGGGGTGGATCGCGCGCCACCGCGACCACGACATGACCTGCACGGGCAGCTCGCGGCCGAAGCCTGTGGGGGCGGTGCCGTCTGGCTTGAGGCCGGTGATTCCGTTGATGAATTGTCCGTAGCGGGCGTTGTAAACCAGCAGGGCGTTGACGGGCATGGATACGACTTCGAGCTCGCGGGGGGAGACGTCACGGTCGATCACGGCGGCTCGGGCGAAGTTGGCGAAGGGGTTCCAGAGAAGGATGAAACGCTGGTCGTAGGCCGTTTGAATCACGACCGGCGTCCGCCAGAGGGCGGCGTAGGGGTACGCTTGGGGCTCGGCTGGGCCGGTCGTACCGCCGACGACAAGACCCACGACCCACTCCTCGTCCCTGAGGGCGCCCACGGGAAGCTGGGCGGCCGAGACCAGCGTGGGGTTCTCGGCCACGCGAAAGTCGCGTGTCGGGCTTGTGGCGAACCGGTGGGCGAAGAGCGCCAGAACCGGGGCCAAACCGATCAGCCACCACACCCGCCGCTTGCCGGAGATAACGAGCAGCAGCAAGGCGACACAGGAGAGAAAGCACACCGTGAACAGCGGCCACTGGATTCGCCGGGCGAAGTAAATCAGGTCCAAACCGCCACCCCCCCACCGCGACGCCCACTCCGCAGCCGTGCCATAGGCCGCCACGGCCGCCGTTACCAGCGCGACGACGATCAGAATCAGGGGGAGGATCACCCGGGCCATTAAACCGGAAGACCGCTTGCGTGCAAAATCGGCGGCACTCCCGGCAACGACCCCGAACCGGTGGGTGTATTATGGGACAACCCCATGGAAATCGTCGCCGAAGTCCGCAATTTGTCAAAGATCTATCGAAAACCCGGCGCTGGCGTCGAGGTCGCGGCACTCAATAACGTCTCCCTGAAGATCGAACGCAACCAGTTTACGGCGATCATGGGCGCTTCGGGATCGGGGAAGTCGACGCTGATGAACATCCTCGGCTGCCTGGACCAGCCGACCTCCGGCCACTACATCCTCGGCGGGCAGGACGTCTCCGCCGTGCCCGACGACGAGCTCTCTGAAATCCGCAGCAAGTCGATCGGATTCATCTTCCAGAACTTCAACCTCATCCAGCAGCTCACCGTGCTGGAGAACCTTGAGGTTCCGATGTTTTACCTCCGAATCCCCCCAGCCGAGCGCCGCAGGCGCGCCATCGAAATCGCCGGCCGCGTCGGGCTTTCCGACCGGCTCGACCACCGCCCCATGCAGCTCTCCGGGGGCCAGCAGCAACGCGTGTGCATTGCGCGGGCGCTGGTGAACGATCCGATCATCCTCATGGCCGACGAGCCCACGGGCAACCTCGACACCAAGACCGGCCAGAGCATCCTGGCCCTCTTCGACGAACTCGTCACAGCCGGAAAGACCGTCATCATGATCACGCACGACCCCTCCGTCGCACAACGCTGCGACAGGGTCATCCGCCTGCAGGACGGCGTGGTCCTGTCGGACGAAAAGGTCACACGGGTGCGACCGGTCATTGCTATTGGTTGATGGGAGGCAAGATTCAGGGCTGGGCGGTGGGCGAGGTGGTCGGGCCGGTGGTGGCGCGGGGTTCTGGGAGGCGGAGGCGCATTTCCTCGGCGCGCCGGAGCATTTCAGCCGGATCGGTCGGCTGGGGGGCAGGCGATTCCACCATCTTGAATTCCATCTTCTGCCGGTCCGTCAGCGGCAGGGCCTCAGCCGCCAAGTCGATCGGCACCCACTGCCACCACGGCGCGAGCACGAGCTTTTTCGTCTTGAGCGTCTCGTACCCCTCCATGCGGAGCACGACGTCGTAGGTGCCGTAGAACACGAACTGCCGGGTCACCGGTGTCCGCCCGACTTCCTGGTCGTTGAGAAACACGAGGGCACCTGGCGGGTCGGAGATGATGGTCAGCTCCCGACGCACACACCCCGCCAGCAACAGCGCCACCCCGGCAAGCAATCCAACGGTCAAAGTCGAACGGTTCATTCTGATTCCAAACCTATCCCGACCCCCCGCCCCCCGCAAGCAGCCGCGACTCCCCAAACGCCGGCGCCCCCCCTCGACCCACACCGACGCCAACCTACAGTCTCCCACCCCATGCCATTGTTCATCCTGATTATCCTCGGCTTGTTCATCCTCGGCGACCTCCTCTGGGTGTCGTACACCGTCTTGAAGCTCCGCGAGCCGGGGGTGCGGAATACTCGCTGGATGTGGGTCAGTCTGGCCGTGATGGGCGTTTTCTTGCTCATCACCGTGGGAACCCTCACCGCCTCCATCGTCGGCCGGGGCACGGGTGACTCGTACCCGTTTCCCAAGCCGATGCTGATGTCGGTGTTTCTGTGGCACCTGTTCATCCTGCCGCTGACCCTGATCCTCGCCACGGGCGGCGCGGTGCTCGCGGCGGTAACGCGGGTCGCGAGCAGGTTCCGCTCCCCATCATCCGCGCCCGCTCCCGCCAACCCCTCCGGCACGCTCTCGCGCCGCCAACTCCTCGCCACCGCCGCAGCCGTCGTCCCCCCCGCCGCCGTCGCCCTCGCCACCGGCGTCGCCCACCGCCGAATCGACGACTTCCGCGTCCGCGAGTTCACCGTCCCCGTGGACGACCTCCCACGCGACCTCGACGGCATGACCATCGCCCACCTCTCCGACACCCACCTTGGCGAATTCACCACAGGCGACATCTATCGCCAGCTCATAGACGCCACCAACGCCCTCCGCGCCGATGTCATCGTGCACACCGGCGATGTGATCAACGTCGACGCCAACGACATCACCGAAGCCATGGCCGGCTTGGCCCGGCTCGAGGCGCGTCTCGGCGTTTTCGTCTGCGAGGGCAACCACGACCTGATCCAGTCGCCCCGGCGATTTTGGGACGCGATCCGCGCCACGCCCGGCGTGCGGTTCCTCCGCAACGACACGGCCACGGTGCTCCGCAATGGCGCGCCGGTTCAACTCCTCGGCCTCCGCTGGGGAACCCGTGACGGCGCCCGTATCGGCAGTCGCTCGACCTCGGCAGCCGACGCTGCCGTCAAATCCGCCTGCGACGACCTCGCCGACTCCGTTGAAAAAGATGCCTTCCCGCTCCTTTTGGCCCACCACCCTCACGCCTTCGACTTCGCCCCATGGGCCAAGCTCACCCTCTCCGGCCACACCCACGGCGGACAGCTCAACATTACCAAGCACCTCTCGCCGGGCTACCTCATGTACCGCTACTGGTCGGGCATGTACCACTCCCAAGACCGCCGCTCGCTGGTGGTTTCCAACGGCGCGGGCAACTGGTTCCCCCTGAGAATCAACGCCCCGGCGGAGATCGCGAAGCTCACGCTCAGGAGAGCGTAGCGGTGTAACGGTGTGGCGGGGGACTTGGGCCACGACTCAAGCTCCGCTATTCGACGTCCATTGGAACGGGCCTCAAGACCGAAGCGCCAGCGCAATCGCCGTCAATCACCACCGCCCCACCACCAAATACACGAAGGCGAGAATCTCATCCGCCACCGCCATGTCAGGATTGAGTATGTCACGGCCGCCTAACATCCGCCCTGCAACCACGGGTTGTTGACCCAACCTTCTTTTCCACGGCAACGCGTACACACATGAAACAC
>JBBRUM010000351.1:0-4345 GCA_038247815.1 Tepidisphaerales bacterium
GCCGCAGGGAATAGAAGTGTGGTTATATGATATCGTTTGTCACGCCAAGTGCAAACAAAAAGGGCGCAAAATTCACTCCTCCCTTCATACCTCCGCGTGTCAAACAATCCTGCCCCCACTCACATACACTGAAATCGATTACGCGTACACGTCCCATCATGGGAAATGCCATAACCTTGAAACCCTACCCCAACGACGGTCCCGAAATTCACCGCTCTCGTTATATAATATATCCCCTACTGCTCCCCCTCGTTCCCGCTCGTCGACTCCTCAAGCAACTGCCGCAGCATCGTGTTCTCGCGACGCGTCGCTTCGAGGTCGAACACGAGGTACTTGATCGACAGCCTCAAATAGTCGACCGACTCCTGCAAGGCGCTCACCGCACCCGATAAGCGTTCGTGCGTTTTGCGGACCTCGGTCGCAGCTTGCTGCAATTTCGCACGCTCCGAAGCCGGCAAGGTCGTGATCTCACCGAGCAGTTCCGCAAGCTTCCTTTGAAATTCGTTCTCCGTCATGGCGCTCGTCCCTCCGCGGTTAATCTCCGTCTGCCGCCACGGCTTGGCCCTCCTCCCGGGATTCCACCCGGCTCGCCGCGGCGTCTTGCAGAGCTTGAGTCCGACAACAACGGCCATGCCATACCTGCAACTGCCCCCTGTCCAAACCCAGCGCTCCTCCAAACCCCCACAAACTCCCCCATCCCCACCTGTACCGATCGCTCCGATCACGCCGGATGATGTTCAAACTCACCAAATGACCCCCCGCGCGTTTACGAGACGCAACAAGTCTCCGTAATGTGGCTTACGATCAACACCGCGTGAATCCTCAGCCCGCCCACGGTAAACTTCCATTACCCGCCGTTTACCGGAGCAGATGCCCGTGGCCAAGGACCGAAAAGACGAACTCGCCGACGCCTTGGCCCGCATGGCCCGGGGGGAGTCAGAATCTGTGGACCCATCCCCCGCGCCCGCCGCCGGCCAGGTTTCGCGCCCGCTGCCCAATGTGGCCCTCCCCACAGCCTCACCCTCCCCGGGTGCCCGCCCCATGGCGACCCCCCAACCGAGGGCGAAGGCATCCCCAACCCCCACGATCAGTCCGAACCCCGCCCAATCCGAACCCCGTCCAACCCGTACCCTCCCCTCCCTACCGGCAGCGTCCAAATCTCACGCGTCAGTAAAGAGTGACCCGACGGCCAAACTGCGCGGGGTGCACCGAGCCTTGGGGAGTCAAACCGTTCGCGCCACCGTCACACCGTCGCTTCTCGTGCTGGGGACACTCCTTTTTCTCTCAGCGGGCGCATCGGTTGTGGCGGGTGATGCGCTGGTGATTGGGTCGTTGCCGGGGTGGGTGATTGCGACGGCAGGAGTTTGCGGAGGGTTGCTGCTGGCTGCAGGGATCGCCAATGTTCGGGTGTTGCGGGGGGCGGAGGTCTCCGGGGCGGAGGTATAACGCTTTGTAAACACTGGCGTTGCGTCGTCGCATTGACCCCGCTTTGCGCACCGACCTATTCTCTTCTTACCCGCACCGCAGGTAGCCGTTGTCCGCTTGTCGCGGAAGACGCGCCCGGTCGTGCCGGTAAATGGCAGGTGCACTATGGCCAGTGAGAACGTTAAAGAGTTCACCGACGGCAACTTTGAAGCCGAAGTGCTCAAAAGCTCGGAACCCGTGCTGGTCGACTTCTGGGCCGAGTGGTGCATGCCCTGCCGGATGCTGGCTCCGACGATTGAGAAGATCGCCAAGGACTACGCCGGCAAGGTGAAGGTGGGCAAGCTCGACACCGACGCCAACCGCGACGTGTCGATGAAGTACGGCATTTCGGCGATCCCGACGGTGCTGCTGTTTCACGAAGGGCAGGTCAAGCAGAAGTTCGTTGGCTTGCGGAAGGAAGCGGATTTCAAGGAAGTGCTTGATACGTTGAAGTAGGCAGGGTGCGGGGGGGGATTCGCCACCCGCCGGGGTACCGGCTTGAGGAGCGGAGGGCTCGGGGGGAGCGGAGGGAGCGGAGAAATTGGGAGAGCGCGGGCTTAGTCGAGGATTACGGCTGGGCCGCGGTCGTGGCGGGGAGACCGTGTAAGAGTGGTCTTCGCCTTGGTCCGTTGAGTTGTCTGCCGATGAAGGTGTGTCGGACGAGGGTGGCGTACGTGGCAAGTGTGAGTGCGAAGGTCACAATGATTATGACCGGTACTTTGACGAACGCCGACGCCGACCAGGGGTAAAGCACGACGTGGAGGAAGTAGATCAGGGGGAGGTGGGTGAGGTAGATCCAATAAGACGCGTCGGCGACGTAGTGGAGCACCGGCGCGAGTCGCGGCGTGGGGTGGGAGAGGAACCGTAAGGCCAAACCGAAGCCCGCGAGGATGGCAGACCAGGTGAAGATCGCTTGGGCGGCGGCTGGGGGGAGGTTGGCGAGGACTGGGGGAGCGCCGGCGGCTGTGAGGCGGGTGGAGAGCCCGGCGGCGACGACGAGGAGGAAGTAACTGACCACCGCGATGAGCGTCAGCCAGCCGTACCTTCGGGCGACGCCGGCCAGGCCGCCGTTACACCCGTAGAGCACGAAACCCCAGCCAAAGAACAACCCGTAATACGCCAGCAATGTCGGCGACAGCGACCACCCGCGCGGCGTGTCGATCATCCACCGAGACATCGGCAGCGTCGCAAGCGTGGCAAGGACCGCCAGCGGAACCAAACCGTACATCGACCGCGCCGACCACCCGACAAACCGCGCGACCCTTGGAAACGACCAGTTCACCCCCGCGAGCACCGCCGAGAGCGCCGCCGCGATCACACACATCGCCAGCAGATACCACAGAAACCACAGGTGCATCGGGATGGCCCACCCGAGCATCCACGAACCACTCGCGCCGGCATCCGCCAACGCGGCCCACGGGCCGGCGCCGGCTGCGTCGACGCCGGTCAGTCGCCTGCCCGCGACAAACGTCCACGCCACCATCGGACACAAGATCAGTGCGCCCACCCCCAGCGGAACCGCGATCCTGCCCAGCCTGTTTACCACGAACGCCCGCACCCCCTTCCGCCCGATCAGCATCGCCGCAAAGATCCCCGATACGACGTAAAACAACTGCATCCGAAACCCGTGTATGCCGGCGACTGTGGCGTCGAAGAAGTACGACCGCGACGGATCCGTGACCGGAGACACGCCGTGGGGTGTGTACATGTACGCCAGGGCGGTGTGCAGGTAGACGCCGAGGAGCATCGCGGCGGCTCGGAGGGCGTCGATGGCGTGCAGGCGAGCGGTTTTCGCGGGGGGGGTCATGGTCGTTGTGGGACGGTACACTGGCTCGGATGCAAAGTGCAACGAGCCGTGGTCGCCGCGTGGTGTGGGGGTTTGTCGCGCTGCTCGCGGCGGGGATCGGCCCGGCGACGCGCGACGCCGCGACGGCTGAGAACCTTCAGGGCAACCTCGGCGGCGGGCTCGTCACCGCGACGCCCGGCACGCTGCCGATCCTCCTCTCGGCCCCCCACGGCGGAACCCGCCGCATGGACGGCGTCCCCAACCGCACGGGCGAAAACGTCGCCCGCAAACGCGGGGCGAAGACCAACTTCTCCTTCGCCTTCGACCGCAACACCGACACCCTAACCTTCGCCGTCGCCAGCGCCATCGAGAGGCTCACCGGACAACGCCCCTACGTCGTCGTCGCTCACTTCTCCCGCCGACAGATCGACGCCAACCGCCCAGCCGAGGAAGCCGTTGAATCCGACCAAGCCCGCAAGGTGTACGACGCCTACCACGACGCGCTACGCCAATTCCGCGCCGAGATCCTCGCCCGCCACGGCACGGGAATCCTCATCGACCTCCACGGCCACGGCGGAAACCCCGAGGTCCTCTACCGCGGCACGGCCGACGGCCAAACCGTCCGCAACCTCCGCGAAACCCGCGGCCAAGACGCCCTCACCGGCGACACCGGCTTGCTCGCCCCCCTCGCCCGCGCCGGGATCAAGCTACAGCCGGAAAACGGCAGCCCGGCCGCGGAGAACCCGGCGCTCAACGGCGGCTACATCGTACGAAAATACGGCTCGTTCGCCGGCGGCTCGTTCGACGCGGTGCAACTTGAACTCGGCGGCGCACTGCGGGGGGCGGATCGGCTACCCGGAGTGGCCGAGGCGCTCGGAGAGAGCTTGGTTCAGTATTGGAGGAAGTACCTGGTGCGGCAGGATGATGGGCATGGAGGGAAGTAGGGGCAGAAAAAACTGGGGAAAATCCCGAGTCCGAGACAAATCCGAATCACCAAAGGGGGAAAACTAAAAAGGGGACGGATTTGGTGTGCGGGTGTGCTCGTGGGGGGTGGGGTGGGATGGGATGGGAGGGGATGCCATCCATCGCCTAGGA
>JBBRUM010000352.1:0-4324 GCA_038247815.1 Tepidisphaerales bacterium
CATCCTCCGGTTTCACCTTGGTCGAGTTGCTGGTCGTCATCGGGATTATCGCGCTGCTTATCTCGATTTTGCTTCCGTCGTTGAGTTCTGCACGGCGGCAGGCGAACATTGTGAAGTGTGCCTCGAACCTGCGGCAGTTGGGTCTCGCCACGATGAACTACGCGGCGGAGAACAAGGGCAGGTTCATGCCCAACATCAACGCGGGCGGGTGGCGGGCCGCGAACTTCGTAGTGGTTCCGGCGACGGCACAGGAGTGGTACCACGAGGACCGGATCGGGAAGTACTTGAAGGCGACCAGTTCTTCGGGGTCTGGAATCACCAATCCGGTGTTTGTATGCCCGGACACGGTGGAGAATGCAACGCGGACGTACTCGATGAACATTTGGGCCAGTTCCGGAGCCGACCAATTTGTGTACAACCGTTCACCGGAAAGGATTTCGAATCCGGCTGCGTTGACGCCCGCCCAAGGGTATGTCGCCGGCAGCCCGTTCAGGGGAACGATGTTCGATTCGGGGACGAAAGGCGCGCAGGAGTTGATTCTGTTTACCGAGCGGCATGTGAACTTTGACGCCCTTGCGCAGGGTTTTGTGACGAGCGCGTCGATCGGTTTTCAGGGCGATACGGCGGGCGCGCGGTTTGTCGGGATTCCGGGATACGCAGTCGGCGGTACGGTTCCAACGTTCATCGCGGACGCGGCGGGACCACGGCTTGCCAATACGGAACTTGACTTCACACGGCACCGCACCTCGAGGGATCGAGGCCAGGGGTTACGACCCAGGGGACGGGCCAACATCTGTTTCGCGGACGGCCACGTGTCGTTGCTGGCAAGCTCGGACCTCGCCGATCCGGTTACTCGGAGGTCGAAGCTGGCGGCTTTGTGGTCGCCGTTAGACCGGACGAATCCTTAATGAGACACGGGCCTTGAGATGGGCTTGGTAGACCCCCCCCTTGGGGCCGGGAGCTCCGCAGTAATGTGGCCTCCCGGCCCTCTTTATTTATGACTCAACTTGCCGCACCACTTCCTGCTCCTCTTGTTCCGCCACGTCTTTCGCCGGGCGCCGTTGCCGAGCGGCTGGTGTCGTTGGATGTGTTTCGGGGGGTGGTGATTCTGGCCATGTTGCTGGTGAACAACCTCGGGGACTACCGGGCGGTCTCCTTCTTTTGGAAACATGCCGACTGGAAACCGGAGAATCTCCTTGCCGACTTTCGGGCGTACTTTGCGGGGTTGCCGCAGACCGGCCCGGCTGGGGGGGAGATGGTGGGGGTGTTTCCGTTGTTTTGGCACTGCACGCTGGCTGACTTTGTCATGCCGTGGTTCATGCTGATTATTGGTGTGGCGGTGCCGTTTTCGGTGGCGGCGGCGTTGGGTCGGGGTGATACGGGAGTTGGGCATTGGGTGCGAGTGGTTCGGCGGGGGGCGATGTTGTACGCGCTGGGGTGGGCGTTGGGGTTGTCGTTGCAATTTTTGGCGTATCGGTTTAGTGCCAACGCGGAGGCCCGGCTGGGGTTTACGTTGGGGATGGATGTGTTGCAGCTGTTGGGGGTGTCGTATGTGTTGTGTCGTTTGGGGTATTGCCTGCCGAGGTACCCGAGGTTGGTGCTGGCTGGGGCGTTGTTTTTGGCGCATTGGTCGCTGCTGCGGTATCTCCCGCAGGGCGAGGTCCCAGCGGGCACGTTCACTGGCAAGAACAACGCCGTTACCTACGCCTACGCCCATTGGCCGATTTTTCAGGCCATCACGCTCATCCCATCCGACCCGACGCCGTTCCTCCGGTTCTCCATCGCGGGCATGCTCTCAGCCGTTCCCGCCACCGCAACGATGCTCATCGGTACATATCTCGGCGACACGCTCCGCGCCGCGAGTCTGTCCCCGACGCGCCGCGCCGTATACCTCTTGGTGACGGGCTTGCTGCTGATCGGAGTCGGCGTGCTGTGGGCGTTTGACCTTCCGATGAACAAGGTTCGGTGGTCGCCGTGCTACCTGGTTTATTGCAGCGGGGTGGGGAGCGTTTTGCTGGCGGGGTTGTATTACGTGATTGATGTGCGGTTGGCTGGTTCGACGCTGGTGCGCCGTTCGGTTTGGCCGATTGTCGCGCTGGGCGTGAATGCGATTGGGATTTACTTCATATCGATCTTCCTGAAGATTTGGCTGCTGAACATGGTCAAGGTCGTCGGAGACAATGGGCAGCCGGTGATGCTCACGACGAAGATCGTGGCCACGCTGCAGTCGCACTTTGGAGCGGTGGGGGGGAGCTGGGTGTTTACGGTTGTGTTTGTCGGGGTGGTTTGGTCCGCGGCGATGTTTGCCTGGAGCAGGCGGCTGGTCTGGAAAGTTTGAACCTGTCCGAGTGTCGAGTTAAAAGTACCGCAACAAAGGATCGCGTCCCATGACATCACTTTTCCGTACCGCCGCTCTTGCCGTTGTGGTAGCCGCCCTCGCCGGCTGCCAGGGAACTGCCCGCCCGCCCGCCGTGGTTGGGCTTGCCCCGTCGTCGGCCAAGGCGCCGGCGATTGACCGGGAGTTCCGCGGCGTGTGGGTGGCCAGCGTGGAGAACATCAACTGGCCGTCCAAGCCGAACCTCACCGTCGACCAGCAGCAAGCCGAGCTGCGCTCGCTTCTGGACAACGTCTCCGCGAACAACTTCAACGCCGTGCTCCTCCAAGTCCGGCCGACCGCCGACGCGCTGTACGCCTCCGAGCTCGAACCATGGTCGTACTACCTCACCGGGCAACAGGGCAAGGCCCCCTCGCCGATGTACGACCCGCTGGCGTTCGCGGTCGCCGAGGCGCACGCGCGGGGGTTGGAGCTGCACGCGTGGATCAATCCGTTTCGGGTGAAGACCAAGTCCGGTCGCATGGCGATGTCGGAGGGCTCGCTGGCGAAGAGGCACCCGGATTGGGTGCGGAGCTACAACGGGTTGCTTTGGCTGGACCCCGGCGAACCGGCTGCCCGGGACCACTCGCTGCGTGTGGTGGCCGACCTCGTCGCCCGGTACGACCTCGACGGGGTACACATCGACGACTATTTTTACCCCTACAAGGAAAAGGGGCCGGACGGCAGGGAGATCGAATTTCCCGACGCGGCCACTTACGCCAAACACGGCGGCGGGCAGTCCATCGGCGACTTCCGCCGCGCGAACATCAACGACTATGTGCGCCGGCTATACGAGCAGACCAAGTCCGCCAAGCCGCACGTGAAGGTCGGTATTTCCCCGTTCGGTATCTGGCGGCCGGGCAACCCGGCCCAGATCAGGGGGATGGACGCATATGACATGATCTATGGAGACTCGCTGCTTTGGCTGAAGCAGGGCTGGGCGGATTACTTTACGCCGCAGTTGTACTGGCCGATCGGGCAGACGCCGCAGTCGTTCCCGGTGCTGCTGAACTGGTGGAACGAGCAGAACACGCTCGGGCGGCACCTTTGGCCCGGCTTGTACACGACGCGGGCCGATGGCAAGTCTGCCACATGGAAGCCGACCGAAGTCGAGTACCAGGTCCGCACCGCGCGCGGCATCTCCGGGCCGACGGGGACGATCCACTTCTCCGCGAGTTTCCTGCGCGACGCAGCCAACCCCGTCGCAGCCCACCTGAAGTCGACCGTTTTCCCCACGGCAGCGGCTGTGCCTGTGTCGCCGTGGCTGAGCGGTGTGAACGCGCCCTCCATGCCGCCCCTCACCGCGTCGGACGTGACGGTGGTGCGGAACTCGGATGGTACGGTGACGCTGTCGATCAAGTCGGCAACGACGGACGCGGCTGTGAACCCGTTGTCGGCGTATCTGGTTCAGTACACCGTAGATGCCCCACCCGCCCCCCCGGGCGCCCGCACGCCGACGACACTCCGCGCCCCCATCTGGCGGCAAGCCCTCCTCGGCGCCACCCCCACCTCCTCCGTAACCCTCCCGACCCTCCCGGCGACCCTCGCCATCACCCCGCTCACCCGTACCAGCCATCCAATGCCCACACTGACCCTCTCTCCGCTAACGCTCGTGGCCCGGTAATTACGGTTCGCCACCGAGGCACGGAGGGCTCGGAGGGAACGCGCAGACCATGTGCTGCCACGGACGGACACGGATGAGAACGGACGATAAATATTGCAATAATAGTAAAAACGTCAGATCCATCACACTGTCACACGACACCGCGCATGATCATCGATGGCTTTGATTAGAACACAATTTTTTCACTGAATCTGTCTTGTCCGCGCCCCTCCGTGAAAGTCCGTGGACGCCTGTTTTCTCCAGGCCATCGTGGTGAACCGGCTAGACCTTGACGATCCACTTCATTTTCCACATCAACCAGACGATCGCGGTCCAGAGGCACAGAA
>JBBRUM010000353.1:0-4324 GCA_038247815.1 Tepidisphaerales bacterium
CAGGGCCGCAAGTACGTCATTAACGAAGCCGTCGTCGAAGGCCGCCAGTCGGCCATCGAACTCATGCCCAACGAAGCGCGGAAACAGAGCGCGTAACAACGGCGATTTCCCAACGAGACCCCATCGCCCGCAGTCGGAAACGGCTGCGGGCGTTTTTCGAATGCGGCGCGGGGGTGGTACGCTGGGCCAGATGCTCTACACCGCACGGCCTTTTGTCGCGTTGGAAGCGTCGCTGGCGCAACTACGGGAGCTCGCCCCCAACGTCGCCGTGCTGCCTTGGGGGGCAACCGAAGCACACAACCTCCACCTCCCGCATGGCACCGACGTCATCGAGGGTACCAAAGTCTCCGAAGCCGCCGTGGAACGCGCCAACGCCGTCGGGGCGCGTTGCATCCTTCTACCCACCGTGCCCTTCGGGAACAACAACACGCAGCTCAACCAGGTCGCCACCATCACCCTGCGCACCCGCACCCAGCTAGCGGTGCTGATGGACGTCGCTGAGAGCCTCGTGAGGCAGAGGATCGACCGGCTTGTGATTCTGAACTTCCACGGTGCCAACGAGTTCAAACCGCTGATCCGCGATGTGATGCTCGACCTCCCGATCTTCATCGTGCAGGTGCAGGGGTTTCAACTCGCCCCCGCGGCCAAGAGCGTGATCTCGCCGGCGGGCAAGGGCGGCGATCACGCCGACGAATGGGAAACATCGGTGATGCTGCACCTCGTGCCAGAACTGGTAGCCGACCTCGCCACCGCGGGCGACGGGGCCGTCACACCCAGCGCACTGCCCAAGCTCACCGGCACGCCAGGCGTGTGGGCGTCGCGGCATTGGCCGAGCCTCACCCGCGACACCGGCGCCGGCGACCCCCGGCAGGCGACGGCGGAAAAGGGCCGACACCTCTTCGAGGCGACGGTGGAATCGCTCGTGCCCGTGTTGGTGGAGCTGTCGGCGGCGCGGGAGGGGCAGTTTCCGTTTGTGATCGACCGCACAAGCTTTGGGCAGACATGAAAATGGTCCGCGCCGCCAAGCCCGTGGCGAAACGTGCGGTTGCGGACCCCGTGGAGAGATCACCACGGAGACTCCGAGGGCACGGAGAATCTCGGAGAAGAAGCGATGGGGAATGGAGCTTCGCCCGAGGGTGGCGCTGAGGCACTGCGGTAGGTGCGGAAGGAAGCATGAAGCGCGTGGTTCCGCCGCCGGGGTTCATCTGTCCCCTTGCCCGTTCGAGTTTTTGATGCGAACGGGAGTTTCCCCACCGCGTCACTCAGCGCTCTCCGCGTCTCCAGCCGGTACCCCGGCGGGTGGTGAAGCGGATTTCGCACCGAATCTCGGCTCGGTGCCGGCGCGTAGACGGGCGATGTTTGCACGGTGGCGCCAGATGATCAGCAGCCCGATGAGCACCGAAAACGCCACCAGAGGCCAGCGGAACTCCAGCAGCCGCCAGCCGAAGACCCACCCCGTCGCCAGCAAAATCACGGGAAATATCAGCGCCCCCACCACGGAACTCAGCGAGATGTAGCGACTGACGGCGAAGACGCCAATGAACAGCGACACCGCGGGGATGGCTGTGATCGTGTAATACGGCCAGACGCCGAGCATCACGCCCAGCGCCGTGGCTACGCCCTTGCCGCCTTTGAACCGCAGATAGATCGGGAAGACGTGACCGAGCAGGGCGGCGAGGCCGGCGAGGAGCCAGAGAACGTACTTCAGGGAACTTTCGGGGAGGTTTCGGACGAGAAAGTGGCCCAGTAGCATCGGGGCGGCGCCCTTGGCGGCGTCGAGGGCGAAGACGAGCCAGAAGTACCGTTTACCGAGCAGCCGTCCGACGTTGGTGGCGCCGATGTTGCCGCTGCCGGCGGATCGAACGTCAATGCTTTTGAGCTTTCCGACGAGCAGGCCGAACGGAACGGATCCGAGGAAGTACGCACCGAGGATCAGCAGCGCCAACTCGAGCATGGGGGCGTGCGATCATGGGGTCAGCGGCGGCGGGAAGCAAACTCAGCCTGACCAGCGAGGCGGCTGAGCGAGGTGGCTGAGCGAGGTGGCTGAGCGAGGTGGCTGAGCGAGGTGGCTGAGCGAGGTGGTCGACTGAGGTGGATTGCGGGACGGTGCGCTCAGCGGTGCAGGGTGAGTCCGTCCAACCCGAGGTTTTGGGGGATATTGGGCTGGGAGACGGCGGCTGTGCTGAGGCGGTCGACATGTACGGGTGCCTGCCACAGGGTCGCGGGTCGGCGGGTGGCCGTTTCGCGGAGGAGCCGGGCGACGCTGTCGGCGATCTGGGAGATCGCCACGTAGCAGCCCGTTGTCGCGGGGTCGGAGGAGGAGCTGATCCCGACGGTGACCACCGAGACCTGAGCGGGCACGTCGATCCCGGCTGACCCGAGCAAAGCGAGAGCTTGTGTGGCGGCGTCTTCTGAGTCGCAGACGAGGGCGGTAGCGCCATTGCGGACGGCGAGAATGACTTCGCGGGGGGACACCGCGTTGATAGTGCAACCCAGGGAGGGCTTGGCCAGGACCTGCCGAAGCGACTCCGAGAGGCCCGCTCGGCCGAGCGGTTCGACGGCGACGAAATGGCGGTGTCCCTGGGCGAGCAGGTCGCGGGTCAAGCGGGTGACGCCGTGGAGCTGGTCCACCATGACGCAATCCAGCGAGTAGGTGCGCGGTTCGCGGCCGACGACCACGACGGGAATCCCACGTACGACGAGGTCACGTAGGAAGTCTTCCGGCGTGCTCAGGGATGCGTCGATGACGCCCGAAAACTGGTTGACGAAGCTCGGGCGTTTCTGGGGCTCGCCGACGACCAGTTGGCAGCGTGGGTTGAACTGGAGGAATGCACGGACGAGCTGACCCTCGACGGCTGAACCGTCTCCGAGCACCAGCCAAGGCCCGACCTCGGGGACGACCGGGGACGAACCCTTTACATAGGTTCCGCGACCGATGGAGCGGTCTAGCAGGCCTTCGGCTGCGAGGTCTGTCAGGGCTTTGGAAAGCGTTTTGGCGTTACAATTATATTTCTTTGCCAGCACGCGCTCTCCGGGAAGCTTGCCCGAGAGTTCGCCTGAGGTGACGGCTTGGCGGAGGCGTTCGCGCAGGCGCTGGAACTTGTAGGAGAGTTCACCCGCCCTGCGGGTTCGAGCTGGCTTGGCCATTTTGGCGGGAATCACATTTGAGTTGTCCATCACATCCTCCTCCGGGCCGCTCCCCTCCCCTAAGGGCGGCGGCGACTTACTTAGGTAGTGCCCGACCAAGGACGCTCACGATCTAAGCGTTTGATCGGACAGGCAACGCATTCAGATGCAGTTTCAGTGCAATTAAAACGGCGCAGTTCGTCAAAAAAAATCAGGCACAGCATTTCAATAACCCTGTCGACTCAAATCCACCAAGGTCAATATGAGGCAGGGTGTGACATGGTAGTTGGAGCACCTCAGAGTTGTCCATAGGGGCGAACCCGATGAGCGCAATATCGAAATTGTGCGCCTGGCCAGTGGGGTATTGCCCAACGTGCAGAGATTCTCCAGAGAAAGTCCTTGGGTAGGGATCTTCGTCAGGGGATCGGCCCAGGATTTTCCCTCACATACTCCGGAACGCGTCGCGTATTTCGTATTCATAGCGACTTGTCGAAGAGTGCTGTTCACATGAGATTCCTCGCAGCTTATTTAAATTTAGGAGATTTTGTGACAATAATTTTTGCATGGAGATGATGTGTCGCCCTGATGACGTCGTTTTGATTTGGCGCACTTTGGAGGCACATGAAAAGGTTCGATTCGGTCGAGGCAGTGGGGCGGACGTGTGGAGGATAACCGCCCGTGGCTCGGTGAGTATTGACTGTCGCAAATGGAGAGATGTCTACCCATGGGCAACAAGTTTTGACCGCTCAGTGGTACCGAAAGAGACGTTAAACCGACGTATTACGGCAAGTTCGTTGTCGCGAAACGATAAGTCCAACGTGAGCACGTAGGGCGATTCGTAGAAGCAGGCCGTAACCCGGAAGGTGGATTCGTCGGTCCAGGCGCAGGACATGGCGACGGGGTCGGAGGACCAAGTGGTTCTGAGGTGGGCGGGTCGCGGGCCGGTTTGGAAGGGGGAGACTCCGCGGATCCAGCTTTGGTAGCCGACGTCGGCTGAGAGGTTGCCGTGGGTGCCTGCGAGGGAGAACTGGCAGGACTTGGGGCCGAAGGTGAGGGTGAGGGCGGTGTATTTGTCGTCGTTGGGCTGAAAGCGCCAGGTTTTGCCGCTGATTTGCTTAGCTAAGGGTGAGGTGTGGTTTCCGGTGGGGTGGGGGAACTCGAGGGAGGAGAGTGCGGCGGCGGCGGCTTGGGGGGTGGC
>JBBRUM010000354.1:0-4266 GCA_038247815.1 Tepidisphaerales bacterium
TCCACCGGGGCGAACATCGTCGACCAAGACTTCTTCGAAGCCCTCGGGTTCAAGCACTACATCGCCAGCGAGGAGCTCAAGAGCGGCTTGTACGACACCGACCTCCGCGAGCACGCGATCGACCGGATTTACGACACGCTGATCGACGAGGAAGAGCTGCGGATCTGCGACGAGACGACGCAGAAGATCTTCGACGAACTCGAGCCGCGATCGTACTCGTCGCGCGAGCTCATCCGCGAGTTCGGGGCGTACCTCGAACGGAACGGCGGGCCGAAGTGCGCCGATTCGATCGTTTACGAAGCCTTCAAGCGCGAAGTGCCGATCTTCTGCCCGGCGTTCTCGGACTGCTCGGCTGGGTTCGGGCTGGTGCACCACATGCACACCCGCGGCGACTCGCCCCGGATGAGTTGGGACGGCGGCAAGGACTTCTACGAACTGACCCAACTAAAGATCCGAAACAAGGAAACCGGGCTGTTCATGATCGGCGGCGGCGTTCCCAAAAACTTCACGCAGGACATCGTCGTGGCAGCCGAGGTGCTCGGACACGACGCGCCGATGCACAAGTACGCCATCCAGGTCACCGTCGCCGACGTCCGCGACGGTGCGCTGTCGAGCTCGACGCTGAAGGAAGCCTCCTCATGGGGCAAGGTCGACACGGTGTACGAGCAGATGGTCTTCTCCGAGGCGACGCTGGCTGTCCCCCTGATCGCGGGGTACGCGTATCACAAGGGTGGAGCCAAGGGCCGCACCGGCAAGCGCTGGGCGGCGTCGCTGGACACCGTGACTGCCTAAGTCGTCGTTGAGATCGAGTGATCTTCGATGAAAGCGCCTTGTCAATCGCCGAAGAGACCAGTAACGGCCTAACTCTTTGTTGAGATCGAGTGATCTAGAGGCGGGCATCCGACACGTCGGGTGCCCGCCTTGTTTGTTGGGGGCCGGCGTGTCAGAAACCCAGCGCGGTGGCGGCGTCGGTGGCGTGGATTGTGGTGAGGGTGGGAAGGCGAATGAGCTGGGCGAGGGCGTAGACAGCCGCTTCTTGCTCGGTTTCGCCGACGCAATAACCCGAAAAGCGTTCAGTTCGGCCGACCCACTCTGCACGGAAGGAGTTGAACAGGGTGACGTGTCGTAAGGTGAGCTGGAGACCGGCTGCGGTGAATTCGAGTGCGACGTCATCGGGTGAAGGGTATTGGCGGCCGTCATCGAGGCGTTTGAAGATGCGTCCAGATGTGGGTGTCCAGCCTGATTCGTAGAGTCTGTCAACGGCGTATTCGAGACTCATGGGGGTCTCCTATTTCTGAGGTTATGCGAACGATTGCCTTAGGATGCCGAGGTTATCACACCGAGTCGCGGGAGGCAAAACGAAAGCGCGAAAAAACAGGCGGGCCAACGTAAGTTTAATGGGCCGAAGATGACATAACTCACATATAGATATGAATTTACAATTTCCGCAAGGAGCCTACTTGGCAGAGCGGGTGTGGGGGGTACGACAGGGGAAATGCGAAATGTGCTAGAATCCGCCCGCACATGTCAGAACGACCTTCGGAATCCGGGTCCGCCTCTCCGAGCAGGGGTGGATATTCACGTTCGGCCAAGCGGCAGGCGCAGCACGATACGGCGCACTCCGCGGATGATGATGTTTCGGAGGCAGCCGGGGCGCTGTCGGTGGACGGAGTGCTGGTGTTTCGGGGTCCGCCGGAATTGGTGCAGACGCAGGATGCTTTGGAGGCGCTGTTGGGGAGGCTGCGCGCGGCGGGGTCATTCGCGTATGACAGCGAGTTCATCGGTGAGGCGAGCTACACGCCGAAGCTGTGTTTGGTGCAGATCGCGACAACGACGGAGGTGGCGCTGGTGGATCCATTGGCGCGGGTTGATCTGGCGCCGTTCTGGAAGTTGCTGTGCGAACCAGATGTGGAAAAGATCGTGCACGCGGGGCAGCAGGACGTCGAGCCGGTGGTGCGACTGACGGGGGGCGGGCCTGCGAATGTGTTAGACACGCAGATCGCGGCGGGGTTTTGCGGGCTGACGTATCCGGTGGCGCTGGCGAAGCTGGTGGGGGAGCTGATCGGGGCGAAGCTCGGGAAGAGCATGACATTTACGCAATGGGACGCGCGGCCGCTGAGTCAGACCCAGTTGCGGTACGCAGCCGACGACGTTCGATACCTCCCGGCACTGCGGGCTGAGCTGGTCAGGCGGATGAAGCTCCGGGGGCACTTCGAGCGTGCGAAGGTGGAGTTCGAGGCGCTCTGCGAGCCGACGCAGTACCAGTTCGACCCGAACCGGTACATCCACCGCGTGCGGGGGAGTTCGTCGCTGACGCCGAATCAGATGCGGGTGCTGAGGGAGTTGGTGGTGTGGCGGGACGGGGCGGCGCGGCGGGCGGACTTGCCGGCGCGGGCGTTTTTGAAGGACGAGGTGCTGGTGGATTTGTCGCGGAGTCCGGTGAAGTCGGTGGACCGGCTGGAGAATGTGCGGGGGTTGCCCCGGCCGGTGGAGATGCAGGAGGGGGATGCGATAGTTGCGGCGACGGCGCGGGGCTTGGTGGCGCCGCCGGTGCCGGGGCTGGTGGAAGAAAGGAACGACGAGCCGACGCCGAGTCAGAAGTTTCAAGCCGATGCGTTGTGGTCGGCTTGTCAGGCGCTGTGTCACTCAGAGGGGATTGATCCGCAGCTCGTGACGAGTCGTCAGGAGCTTGGGAAATTGGCATACGCGGCGGCGAGTGGGCGGGCGGTGCCGGCGGATGTATCGCTGATGACGGGTTGGCGGCGGGAGGTCGTGGGGGACCGGCTTGTGGAGATGCTGGGGGTGGGGGGAGAGGTGAGGATGTGCTGGTCGGGGGGAGTGCCGAGGGGGGGGTGAGGAGAGGGTGGGGAAGCTCGAAGTTCGAAGAAGCTCGAAGGACGGAAGTTGCCGTGCCTTCGGGGCGAAGGGGCGAAGGGGCGAAGGGGCGGAGGGGCGGAGGGGCGGAGGGGCGGAGGGGCAGAGGGGCTATAATGGTGGTCTATGCCGATATACGATTACACGTGCAAGGGTTGCAGCAAGCCGTTTGAACATCTGGCGCGGCGGATGGGCGAGGGCGCCCCGCCGTGCCCGGAGTGCGGGAGCGCAAAGACGGAGAAGGGGCTGAGCAATTTTGCGGTGGGCGGGAGCGGGTCGGCGCGGTCCACTCCGCTGCCGGCGGGCGGAGGTTGCTGCCCGTGTGGGAAGACCGCCAGCGCGTGCACGCGGGAGTAAGGCTCGGCGAGTTGACGCCGACGTGGCTGGCGGTCGGAGGGGCGGGGGGGTCGGTGCGTTCAGCGACCGTAAAGTAGGAAGCTTCGACTGAGGTCGTCGTTGGAACTGAGACTTCGCACCGAACCGTCGGCGAAGGCGGCGTTGAACCCCGCACGATGTCGCTTTTTGGCGAGGCCGGCCAACGACGTGTGTATCGGATCAAAGGCCGACTCGGTGCGGCGACTGACGTCAAGGAGCGACACGGAAGGTCCGTCGTAGCCTTGGCGCACTGACCAGTTCACATCGCGTCCGTCGCCATCGGCGATGACGACGTAGGACTCGGCTGGCCCACCTATTGCGCCGAGTTTGCCACGGAGCGCCCACTTCGCGGCGGGTTGGGTTGCATCGAATCCGAGCAGTATGGCGTTGACCGCGTAGGACCTTGGGACATTGATGTGGTCCGGTGTGATGAAATCGCCCGCCTGATAGCTGATGGGAAAGTGGACAGGAAAATCGTGAAACGAATCCTCACCGGGTTTGCCGGAGGGACAGACCAGTCTTTTTGCGGAGGGGACTGCGGAGAGGTAGTCGTCGAGGGATTTCGTCAGGTGGGGAAAGGCCTCAAAGTAGTTGTTGGTGTCGAGAACAACCCCTGAGACCGCAAGCACAAAAGGAATCAGGCCATCGTCGACGGGTAAGTATGCCCGGTCGATGGGATCATCCGTACGGTAGTAACGGTAGCGTTGTCGTCCGGGATCAGCGAGCAGCGCGGGCAGGCCATCGCGTTTGATGGCAGAATGGGGCCCGGGCGTGGAGAGGATTATGCGCCCGGAAAGTGGAAGATACCCACCGTTGGAGGAAGCCATGTTGAAGGCATCCACCATGACCCCCCGCAAATTGTTCGCGCAGATCAGGGCTTGAGTACTTTGACGCGATCTCGCGGCGAGACCCGAAACGAGCGTTAAGAGAATGCCGATGATTCCGACGACGACCAGAAGTTCAACGAGGGTGAACGCGCGAACGTGTGGAGCATCGGGAAGCGCACGGGATGGCAGA
>JBBRUM010000355.1:0-4263 GCA_038247815.1 Tepidisphaerales bacterium
GGGGGGTGTGGTGGGGGTGGGTGAGTCTGGGCGGGGGAGGTTTTTGACGGGGGTGGGTGAGTGGGACTTGGCTGCGCCGGGGGGCGGGTTTATGCGGGGTGCGGTGCATGAATTGTTGTATTCGGGGGGAGGCGGGAAAAGGGGGCTGGGGGGGGGATGGGGTGGGCCGTGGTTGTTGGCGGCGGTGTTGGCGCGGGGGGCGTGTGGGGGCGTAGCCGGGGGGAAGGTGGCCGGCGGGAAGGTGGTGTGGTCGGATCCTTTGGGGGAGTTGTTTGCGCCGGCGGTGGTGGGGATGGGGGTGGGCTTGGAGAGGTTGGTGGTGTTGCGGGCGCGGAGTGTGGGGGACGAGTTGTGGGGGATCGTGGAGTGTTTGCGGTGTCCGGGGGTGAGTGTGGTGGTGGCGTCGCCGGGGGGGTTGTCGAGGTTGTGGGCGAGGCGGATGCAGTTGGCAGCCGAGCGGGGTGGCGGCGTGGGTGTGTTCATGCGGGAGGAGGGCCGCGCGTCGGTTTACGCGGCTGCGACACGGTGGCGGGTCAAGCCGGCGGGAGCGGGGGAAGGCGTGGGATGGGAGTGTCAGCGGTGGGGTGTGGAGCTGGTGCACGGGATTGGCGGGGCGGGAGGAGTGGGTGTTCCGATTTGTTTGGAGGTGTCGCGTGAGACGGGTGATGTGTGTGCGGTTGCCGGTATGGTCGGTGGAGCGTCGGTTTCGGGGGCGCGCGGGGAGAATTGGGGGGAGAAGTGGGGGGAGGCGCGCGGGGTTGGGTGAGGGGGTGGAGGGTGGGGGTGTGGTGTTGGTGAGGTCGACGGCTGCGCGGCAGACGGTGGTGTTTGCCTGTCCGGTGGCGCGGGGTTTGGGGATTCGGGGGGGGATGGCGTTGGCGCATGCGCGGGCGGTGTGTTCGTCGGTGTGTGTGTGGGAGCACGACCCAGCCGGGGACGCCAAGGCGCTGGTGGCGCTGGCTAGGTGGGCGGCGCGTTTTTCGCCGGTGGTTGCGGTGGAGCATCCGGACGCGTTGCTGGTGGATCTGACGGGCACGGAGCGGTGTTTGGGTTCGGCGCTCGGGGTGATGCGTGGGGCGCATGGCTTGCTGGGGCGGATGGGATTGACGGCGCGGTTTGCGGTGGCTCCGACGGGGGGTGCGGCGTGGGCGTTGGCGTCGGCTGGGAGGAACGGGAGCGTGGTGGAGGAGGGGGGGCTGGAGGCGGCGATGTCGGGATTGCCGGTGTGGGCGTTGCGGCTGGGGGGGGAGACGGCGGACGTGTTGTGCCGGTTGGGGGTGACGACGGTGGGGCGGCTGCTGGCGTTGCCGCGTGAGCGGTTGCCCGCGCGGTTCGGTGGGGAACTGCTGGACCGGGTGGACCGTGTGATGGGGCGCGTGCCGGAGGCGCTGAGCGCCGTCAAGCCGGCGGGGCGGATGCGCGAGTCGCTGGAGTTTGAGGGGGTTGTGGAATCGTATGACACGTTGCACATGGCGGTGGAGGTGCTGTGCACCCGACTGACGGAAACGCTGCGGGCGGCGGGGCGGGGGGCGCGGAAGCTGCGCGTGGCGTACGGGCGGCCGTACATGTCGGCGGTGGTGCGGGAGGTATTGCTTACGCGGGCGTCGCGGGATGTGAAACGGTGGACGGAGCTGCTGCGACATGTGACGGAAGACGTGCCGGGGGACGAGGGGTTTAGCGGGGTGGAGATGGCGGTGGTCGCCGATGAGCCGCTGGGGGACGTGCAGACGGACTACCTGGGGTTGGGGGAGTCGGCTGGGGAGCGGGCGTGGGCGGAGCTGGTGGAGTCGCTCTCGGCGCGGATGGGGGGCGGGGGGGGGAAGGGCGGAGCGGATGGCGGCGGGGTTTTGGTGCAGCCGAAGCTGGTGGCAAGCCATCTGCCCGAACGGTCGGTGGTGTACGAGACAGTGGAGTGCGGAGCGGGGGGTGGTGGTGGGAGTGGGCTCTTGCCGGACGACGATGGGAGTCGCAGGCCGATGCGGATGTTCGCCGCGCCGCGGGAGGTGCGGGTGATGGTGTCGCCGCACGACGACCGGGAGGGGCGTCCGGTGGCGGTGTTCGCCGAGGGCCGCACGCTGCGAATCACGCGGGCGGCCGGGCCGAGGCGAATATCGGGACAGTGGTGGACGGGGCACTTCAAGACGCGGGACTATTTCGATGCGCACGAGGAATCCGGGCGGAGGCTGTGGCTGTTTCGCGTGGTGGAGAACGACCGGTGGTTTTGGCAGGGGGAGTATTGAGGGGGGCGTGGGGAGGGGAGGGGAAAGAGACAAAGTGACAGAGTGACAGAGTGACAGAGCCGCGGGGGGCGACGGGTGATTGTCGATTGCATTCTCACTCTGTCACTCTCCTTACCACATTCCTTCTACCTGGGAGTCAAGCCATGCCGGCGAATCCGAATCCGAAGCATGAGCGTGTGTTGGAAGTACCGGAGAGGCGGGGTGAGGGTGCGCATGCCCTGTGCGGCGAGCCGGGGGGCACTGCGTATGCGGAGTTGGATGTGACGACGAATTTTTCGTTTTTGCGGGGGGCGTCGCACGCCGACGAGCTTGTCTATCGGGCGGCGGAGCTGGGGTATCGGGCGGTTGCGGTGACGGACATCAACACGCTGGCGGGGGTGGTGCGGGCGCACGAGGCGGCCAAGCGGGCGGGGATTCGCCTGGTGGTGGGGGCGCGGCTGGCGATGGCGGATTCGGGGGTGGACGCGGTGGTGTGGTGCGCGGACCGAAGCGGATACGCGGCGCTGTGCCGGACGCTAACCCGGGGCAAGCGTCGCGCGGAAAAGGGGACGTGCGACCTGCGGATGACGGATGTGCTGGGGCTGGGCGGGGAGAAGGGGGTGTGGATCGGATTGGGGGGCGAGGTGGAGGGGTGTCTGGGGGATTTCCGGGACGCGTTCGGGGGGAGGCTGTCGCTGCTGTCGCGGGCGGATTACGGGTACGACGACGGGGCGCGGCTGCGGGGGATTGCCGATGTTTCGCGGCGGTTCGGGGTGCCGATGCTGGCGTGCAACCATGTGCATTACCACGACCCGGCGCGGCGGGTGTTGCAGGACGTGCTGACGTGCATCCGGGAGAAGTGCACGATTCGGGACGCGGGATACCGCCTGTTTCCGAGCGCGGAGCGGTACCTCAAGCCGCCCGAGCGGATGTACCGTTTGTTTCGGGATTATCCGCGCTCGCTGGCGCGGGCGGTGGAGGTGTCGGAGGCGTGCGTGTTCTCGCTGGGTGAGTTGAAGTACGAGTATCCGGACGAGATTTCGCCGGCGGGCGTGGGCCGGACGGAGTATCTGCGGCGGCTGACGGAGGAGGGGGCGCGGGAGAGGTATCCGGGGCCGGGGGGTGTTCCGGGGCGGGTTCGGGGGCTGATCGAGCATGAGTTGGAGCTGGTCCAGCGGCTGGGGATTGAGGCGTATTTTTTGACGGTGTACGACATTGTGAAGTTCGCGCGGTCGCGGGGGATTCTCTGTCAGGGTCGGGGCAGCGCGGCGAACTCGGCGGTGTGTTACTGCATCGGGATCACGTCGGTGGACCCGGCGCGGATTGATTTGCTGTTCGAGCGGTTTGTGTCGGCTGCGCGGGACGAGCCGCCGGACATCGACGTTGATTTCGAGCACGAGCGCCGGGAGGAGGTGATTCAGTATGTGTACGGGAAGTACGGGCGCGAGCGCTGCGCGATGACGGCGGAGGTGCACACATATAGGGGACGGTCTGCGGTGCGGGACGTGGGCAAGGCGCTGGGGCTGGGGTTGGACGCGGTGGACCGGCTTGCCAAGCGGCTGGACGGATGGAACGGGGGTGTGTTGTCGGAGGCGCAGATCCGGGAAGCCGGCTTCGACCCCGCCGACGCGACGATTGCGAGCCTGCTCTCGCTGACGCGGGAATTGCTGGGGTTTCCGAGACACCTAAGCCAGCACGTCGGCGGCTTGGTGGTGACGCGGTCGCCTCTCGAGGAGATGGTCCCGATCGAGAACGCCGCGATGGCGGACCGTACGGTGATCGAGTGGGACAAGGACGACATCGACGCGATGGGAATGCTGAAGGTGGACTGCCTGGCGCTGGGGATGCTCACGGCGATTCGGAGGGGGCTTGGGTTTGTCAATGCAGGCACTGAGGCACCAAGGCATGGCGGCGGCGGGTCGCCGCAAGGCACCAAGGGTGAAGAAGGAGACGGTTGTGACACGCCTCAGGAGTTATCGGGACATCATTGCATGGCAGCGGGGCAAGCAGTTGGCCAAGCTCGTTTACATCGCAACACGCAGAA
>JBBRUM010000356.1:0-4253 GCA_038247815.1 Tepidisphaerales bacterium
CGTCCTCGACCGCCTCGGCCCCGCCCTGGTCCACCACGTCCACCTCCCCACCGAAGACGTCGCCGCACTCGGTAACCAAGCCTACATCATCCGCCACGAATCCCACGAAGAAATGGACGCCCTCGTCCATTATATCGAAGCTCGGGGGTGAAGAAATTGCTTGCCACGGACTTCCGCGGGGAAACACGGACGGAAAAAAGGGGACATTGATGTCGGCCAAGCCCCAAATCCATCATTGGCCTTGCCCGCCCCCTTGCAAGAAACGCCGTACCGAACGCTCTCTCTAGTCCGTGCCAGTCCGCGAAAGTCCGTGGCAACTCTTTGCCGTCCGTCCCGCCCTACGCCGACCTGAGGTACGCCAGCGAGTGGTGTAAACCTTCCTTCTCCCCAGCCTCGGTCCCGTTGAAGTTCTCGTCCTCCAGCTCCACGCAGACCATTCCCTCGTAACCGGCATCTTTGAGGATCCCGAAGCATCGCCCCCACGGCACCACGCCGTGGCCCGGAATCGTGTATCGCCACACCCCCTCGCCGAACTCGTGCGACTTCCCGAACGTCGGCGTCTGGTACAGGCCGTACTCGTACACCGCATCGGCAAACAGCTCCGTGTCCTTCCCGTGGCAGTGCCTCACGTGCGGCGCAAACTCCATCAAGAACCGCATCGGGTCCACCCCCAACCGAACCAAGTGCGACGGGTCAAAGTTCAACGACAACCCCGCCGGAATGTCCTTGAGCAACTGCCGCACCGATTCCGGAGTGCATCCGATCGCCCCCAAGTGCGGCCCGCCGCCCGGATAACCCTCCACCACAATCGACGCCCCCACCCCCGCCGCCGCCTCGCACAACGGCGCGAACGCCTCCACCGCCAACTTGTAGTTGTCCGCCCTTTTCCCAGCCGGATCCGCCGGCAACATGCACGTGAAAAATACCCCCGCCCCCGCCGCCGCCGCCGCCTTGATGTGCGCGATGTTCTTCTCCACCAGCGCACCCCGCAGACCCACATCCGGCGTCATCAGCTTGCCAAAATCCAGCAAATCCACCGACCCCAACGCCAGCGAATGCGCCCCCAGCTTCGCGTAGTCCGCAACCGTCGCCCCCCCGCCCAGATCCAACCCCTCAAACCCCGTCTTGGCTGCCCACTTCGCCAGCGAGTCGACGTCCTTCTGCCACGACGACCACCCCTGCCGAAACCCGATCTTAAACTGGCCCGTCCGAGTGGGCATAACAAACTCCTTTGGTTCCCCTACAACCTACGCGCTCCCGCCCCACACGCAACACCAAACTCCCGTTCTTAGCAATTGGCAACACCGCCCCCGCCCGCCTGTACTACCCTCATGCGCCCCATCCGCCACCTCGCAGCCGCGTCTCTTCTGCTCATATCCACCACCGCAACCGCCGCCGATATCGTCGTCGCCCCCAACGGCACCGACACCGCCGCCGGCACCGTCGACTCCC
The DNA here is from genome assembly GCA_038247815.1 of Tepidisphaerales bacterium. Classification (GTDB taxonomy): domain Bacteria; phylum Planctomycetota; class Phycisphaerae; order Tepidisphaerales; family Tepidisphaeraceae; genus JBBRUM01. Next base: position 1,453 of record JBBRUM010000356.1, read on the forward strand.
CCCTTTCCCTCCTCCGCGCCGCCCAGATCGCCGGCCCCGGCGACACCGTCATCCTTCGCGGCGGCGTCTACCCCCTCACCCAGCCCGTCGCCCCCAAAAACTCCGGCACCCCCGAATTCCCCATCGTCTTCCGCGCCGCACACGGCGATTCCCCAATCCTCGACGGCAAGGACTTCCTCAAAGCCGCAGACGGCGCTTTCCCCTCCCACCGCAACCTTGGCTTGTTCCACATCGACGGCCTCTCCCACATCCGCGTCGAAAACATTCATGTACGTAACTCCCGTTACGTCGGGTTCATGATCACCGGCGACGCGGCCGCCCACATCGAACTCCGCGGCTGCCGGTCGGAGAACTCGTACGGCCCGGGCATTTGTCTTTGGCGTGGGCGCAACCTCAAAGTCATCGGCTGCGAGATCACCGGAGCAAACGACCAGGACATGCGTTCCCCCGGCCAGCGCACCGGCAGCGAAGCCCCCCACGAAGCCCTCTCGCTCATGCAGGTCCAGCACGTCGAAATTGCCTACAACCGCGTCCACAAGTGCCACAAGGAAGGCATCGACGTCAAGGAAACCGCCAGCCATGTCACCGTCCACCACAATGAGGTCTACGACCTCCCCCGCCAGGGCATCTACGTCGACTGCTGGTTCGGCCACCTGCAAAACGTCGAGATCTACGCCAACGCCGTTCACCACTGCGAGTGGGGCATCGTCATCTCAGCCGAGGGCAAAGGCGCCTCGATGTCCGACATCCGTATCCGCTACAACGTCGTCTACGGTAATCGCGCCAGCGGCATCTTCTTCGGTCGATGGGGCACCGACGGCCCCCGCGAGCGTATCGACATCCACCACAACACCGTCTTCATGAACGGCACCCCCGACCACTGGGCCGGCGACGTCGGCGGCATCGACGTCCGCGCCCAGAACCTGCGCAACGTCCGCATCGTCAACAACATCGCGTTCAACAACCACTCGTTCGAAATCGCCACCTTCGCCCCCGCCGTCACCCGCGCCGCCGACCTCGCCTCCCGCAACATCCTCATCGCCAACAACCTCACCGGAACCTTCAAGTCTCCCCCCACCCCCCGCGGCGGAATGTTCAACGCTCCCACCGCCTTCGAGGGCGAGGGAACGATCTTCGGCGACCCCCTCTTCCTCCTCTGGAAAGCAGCCGACTTCCGCCTCAAGGACGGCTCACCCGCACTCGGCGCGGCCAAGACCTACGACAGCATCGACGGCGGAAGCGACATCGGATGTGCACAACGCCAAAAGTGAAACCCATTTCCCCCCATCACGGGCCTAAACTGCCCTGTTGATTCCGGCACCTTCGAAAACCGCCCCCACCTACGGCGACCCCCAGCCAGCTCTCGGCGTCTCCCTCCGCAACGCCTCCGTCGTCTTCGGCGACGGTCCCACCCGCCTCTCAGCCGTTGACAACGTCTCCCTCGACATCGCCCCGGGCGCATTCGTCGCACTCCTCGGCCCCAGCGGCTGCGGCAAGAGCACACTCCTCCGCGCCATCGCCGGCTTGCAGCCGCTCCACTCCGGCGAGCTCTCCATCACCCACCGCCGAAGCCTCCGCCGCGACATCGCCTTCGTCTTTCAAGACGCCAACCTCCTCCCCTGGCGCAGCGCACTCCACAACGTCGCCCTCCCCCTCGAACTCATGGGCACCCCCAAATCCGAACGCCTCGCCGCCGCCGCCGCCGCCCTCCACCGCGTCGGCCTCGCCGACGCCCTCAAACGCTACCCAGCCCAGCTCTCCGGCGGAATGCGCATGCGCTGCTCCCTCGCCCGCGCACTGGTCACCCGCCCCAAGCTCCTCCTCCTCGACGAACCCTTCGCCGCACTCGACGAAATCACCCGACAACGCCTCGACGAAATGCTCCGAGACCTCTGGCGCGAACACGCCATGACCACCCTCTTCGTCACACACTCCACCTCCGAAGCCGTCTACCTCGCCGAACGCGCCATCGTCTTCTCCCCTCGCCCCGCAACCATCCTCCTCGACACCCCCATCAACCTCCCCCTCCTCCGCCCCGCCGACATCCGTACCTCCGTCGACTTCGCCCACATCGCCCGCTCCGTCTTCTCCGCCCTCCGCCCCTCCAACCCCGGAGGCAATCCATGAGCTCCGGCCGCCCCCGCCGCCTCCTCACCACCGTACTCCCCCCCCTACTGGTGCTGGTGTTCGTCGTCGCCGGTGTCGAGTGGATCGTCGCCCGCGGCTGGGTCGCCGAGCGACTTCTCCCCCGCCCGAGCACCGTCCTCCGCGTGTTCGTCCCCTCCAGCCCCGATCCACTCACCCTCTCCGACCAGCTCGACCTCCGCCGCACCCTGCTCTGGGCCACCTGGGGCACCGCAAAGGGCGCGGCGCTGGGCTTCCTCCTGTCCGTCGCCGTCGGCACGGTCGTCGCCGTCCTGCTCTCCAGCAACCGCTGGGTCCGACGCGCGTTCTACCCCTACGCCGTCTTTTTCCAAACCGTTCCCATCATCGCCATCGCCCCGCTGCTGGTGATCTGGTTCGACTTCGGCCTCCCCGTCGTGATCGCCGCCAGCTTCATCGCCAGCGTCTTCCCCGTCATCGCCAACACGCTCACCGGCTTGCTCGGAACCGACCTCGCCCTCCGCGAGATGTTCCGCCTCTACGGCGCCGGCCCCCTGGCCACCATCTGGAAGCTCCGCCTGCCGCACGCGCTGCCGAGCATGCTCACCGGCTACCGCATCGCAGGGGGCCTAGCCGTGATCGGAGCGATCGTCGGCGAGTTCGTCTCCTCCGGCGGGCTGTCCTCCCTCGGCGCCGTC
>JBBRUM010000357.1:0-4245 GCA_038247815.1 Tepidisphaerales bacterium
CTACCTCGCCCTCGGACGCGCCGACGAAGCCGAAAAATCCATCCGCGAAGCGGTCCGCCGCGGAGGAACGGCGCCCGCGCCACGCGCCTCCGCCGCACAACTGCTCTTCCGACTGGGAAAAGTCGACGACGCACTCGCCGTACTCTCAGACGCGGAAAACGCCGCCGGCAACAAAGACCTCCAACGCCTCCGCGCCGAACTCCTCGTCAGTTCGGGACGCTACGAACAAGCCGAAAAATCCCTCCGCGCCCTGATCCAACAAACCCCCGAAGACGCCGGACTCTCCAACCTCCTCGCCCGAACCCTGATCTTCGGCAACCGCTTCGATGACGCCGAAAAAACCATCGAGGGTGTGCTCGCACGCGAGCCGCAAAATCCCGCCGCACTCTATTTCCGCGGGCTCATCCAAGTCCGCAAACCCGGCGGAGACCTCAACGCCGCCATCCGCGACCTCCGCGCCGTCCGCGATGCAGCACGCCTCAGCACCGACGAGCGAATGACCCTCGTCGAGGCGCTCATGCGCAACGGCGACCAGAACAACGCCATCATCGAACTCCGCGACCTCGTCGACACCAACCCGCTGAACAAAGTGCTCCGACTCCAACTCGCGGACCTCCTCTCCCGAACAACCCCGCCCAGACTCGACGAAGCCCGCAGGGTCGTCGAGGTGGGACTTTCCAGACCCGAGTTCGCCAACGACCCCGACCTGCTCATGACCAAATCCCGCATCCAACTCGGACTGGGCGATGGCGACGGAGCGGTGCTCTCGTCACGCGAGGCGGTCAAATCCTCCAAGTCCGCCCCGCCCGCCGTCAGGGCCTACCTCGACACGCTGCTCGCCGCCAAGCAAGGCACCCAAGTGCTCCGCGAAACCGAAGACATGGCCAAGTCGGGCTTCAAGGCCTGGTGGGCACTGGCGGCACGCGCCGCCGCAAAGGTCCAACTCAACGACCAAGTCGGCGCCGTCAACGAATACTCCGCCGCACTCCAAGCCGCCAACGACGCCAACGACGAGGAAGGCACCACCCGAATCCCCTCAATGATGGCCCAGTCCCTCGGCGCGGAAAACGCCATCAAGGCCCTCAACCCCCGCCTCGATGAAAACGTCCTCTACCGACTCATGACCGCCCAACTCCAAGCCACACTCGGCCAACTTCCCACCTCACTGGCCACCCTCGAACCCGCGCTGGCAAAAGTCGACACCCTGAAACCCGTCGATCAGGAACGCCTCCTCCGCGCGGCGGCAAATCTTCTCGTCGCCCCCGGCCCGCAGCAAAATTTTGACCGCGCCGCAGACCTGTACCGCAAACTTGTGAAACTTGCCCCCAACGATATCGCAACTCTCAACAACCTGTCCTTCATTATCGCCGAACGCATTACAAGTCCGAATGTTGCCGAGGCTCTGACCTACTCCGAACGCGCAGTCGAGTTGATTCGCCGCTCGGGTCAGGTCGAGCCGCTCGTCTATGACACGCACGGCTGGAACCTGGTCCTTAACAACCGCATTCCGGAGGGGATCGACCTCCTCACGCAGGCGCTGGACCGCCGCAGCTTTATGGAAGGCCACTACCACCTCGGCATGGCGTACCTCAAGTTTAACCTCCCCCGCGAAGCCATGGACCAGCTCGAACGCGCCGATAGGGCATCGAACCAGCCCGGTGCCGATGCTTCATTCAAGCCCAAGATCGCCGAGGCGATCAACCAAGCTGCGCTGGCGATGGAAAAGCTGGGTTCGAACCCGAGCGGGAATCGGAGATAAGGGCAAGATCAAGACGAGGTGGTTCCCGGTGTTTGGTTGTTCTGACGTCCGGTAACCTTCTTAGTGCGGCATGGATGCGGAAATTGGAGTAGCGTTAAGACGATGATGAATGTGGGTCTGTCGGAGGTTGGTTTGCTACTCTGGCGTAAATGAGTTGCATGTCGATCGTCGGCGAGCTATCCCTGAGGACCCGGCGGAAGAGATCCCCTTGAAATGGGGGGTTGTTCGACGGGTGAGTATGACGGCCCCGTAGGTGGTGTGTTCGGCGCAACGTGCGTCGCACGCCGTGTGTCGGGTTAGGAGTTTTTTTGTCGCCCGCGAGGGCGGCGATCACGGCGTTTCTGCAGGCCATCGGTGTTTGATGGCGTAGGCGGCGACGTCGCGGATTTTTCCCGCACCCGCAAGGGTGCTGTTTCGGAGCAGGCCACATGACCACGCTTCCACAGAATCCTTCAATGCGACTTCCCCGGGCATCCTCGTCGGCGTCGCCGACGGGCGGCGCGGCGCCCTCGGGCATGACCGGAGCCGATGTGTTCCGGGTGCTTCGGGGCAATCTTTGGCTAATTCTACTACTCTTGGTGGTGTCTGGGGTTATCGGGTTTGTCGCCAACATGTTTTTGGCGCGAAACCACTCGAAGTTCACCTCCGAGGGGTTGCTACAGGTCAACGTCAGTCAGACGCTGGCGAGCATGATCGGGCGGTCGGGCGGTCCGTCGGCTGGCGGTGCGATCCTGATGAGCAACGATTCGATTTCCATCGAACAGCGCACGCAGGTGCAGGGGTTGCGGTCCGAGAGTCTGTTTTCAGACGTGCTCAAGGATGAGAACAGCCAGATCAGAACCACGAGCTGGTTCAAGAGGTTCGACAGTGTCGCCGACGCGAAGGAGGACCTGAGCAAGAACTTTTCGGTCAGCGCGATCAACGAGACGCGGCTGATCGCGGTTCGGATGACCTATTCGAACCCCGAGGAAGCGAGACTCATCGCCCAGGCGATCGTCGACAGGCACCTTTCCAGTCAGCGCGGCGTCGCACTGGATGAGACTTCTGCCCAGCAGGGTAAGCTGACGCGGTTGCGCTCCAAGATCCAGTCGGACCTCAACGCGGCGGCGGCGGAGCGGAGCGACCTGGCGAAGCGATTGTCTGACGCGGGGGTTCCGCCGGGTGCGCGGGTGAGCTCCAAGGACATCGAAATCGAGGCGACGACTCGGGGCCTTATCGAGGCGCAGCAGCGGTTGGGCGTGATCCGCGGACAGTTCCAGTCGCTGCAGACGCAGATGACGGAAGGCACAGACCCCCCGATGCTGCTTCGGTTCTTGGAAAGCAACGAGGCGTACCAGCGTCTTCAGCAGCAGCTCAGGGAGATTGACAACGCACTTCGCATAGCGGAACGCGGCGGCGAGTCGTCGCCGACGGTGCGTCGTCTGCGCGATCAGCGGATCGCGACGGACACCAGCCTCACCGACTTCCGCCAAGAACAGCTCGCGAAACTCAAAGCATCGATACCGGAGTCGCTCAAGTCAGAGGAGATAGCCGCCGACGCGGCCGTGAAGGACGCACAGCGGAATCTGGAGCAGATCAAGGCCGAGGCGTCGGCGGTTTCAGACGCGCTGTCGCGTCACAACGGCCTCACCGAGCGGGAGGCACAATTGCGGGCGAACCTCCGGGACGTCACCGAAGCCATCGACGCGATCCAAGTCGAACAGGGCCGCGGCGGACCGACGCTCGAGTGGTACTTCCAGATGGTTACGCCGGACATGCCCTCTTTCCCGAAGTTGCCGGTGACGCTGACGGTGGCGCTGGTGCTCGGGCTGGGCTTGGCGCTGGCGATCGCCTTCGCTCGCGAGCTTCTGGACTCGACGATCCGTTCGCCGCGTGATGTGGCGAAGGTCGGTGGGATCGCGGTGCTCGGAACGGTGCAACACGAGAGTGACGACCCGCAGTCGGCTGGGGCGCGTTTGCCGCTGGTGATCGCCGAGGCCCCGCAGTCGATGACCGCGGAGCAGCTCCGGCAGATTCGCACGCGGTTGCAGCACTCCTCGTCGCTCGACTCGCTCCGCAGCTTGATGGTTACCTCGGGCAACCCGGGCGACGGCAAGACGACGGTGGCGGCGAACCTCGCGGCCGGGCTGGCGCTGGTGGGCAGGAAGATCCTGCTCGTGGACGCCAACTTCCGGAGGCCGGAGTTGCACAAGCTCTTCGGAATTGAAAACAAGGACGGGTTCTCGAACGTGCTGACGGCCCCGGAGCAGCTCGCCGGCGCGGTCAAGGCGTCGAAGATCCCGAACCTCACCATCCTCCCGTCGGGCGCCAAACCGTCCAACGCGGCGGAGCTGCTAGAGTCCGTCCTACTTGAAAACTTCATCGCCAAGGCGCTGGAGACCTACGACCACGTGATCTTCGACACCGGCCCGCTGCTGTTCGCCAGCGAATCGGTGGCGATGGCACCGAGGGTCGACGGCGTCATCACCGTCGTCCGGGCCAACGAG
>JBBRUM010000358.1:0-4207 GCA_038247815.1 Tepidisphaerales bacterium
AGACACGACTAGCCAACAGCTACTTCGCCCCGCGTTGTTCCCCTCTCTTTTTCCTGCCCTTAGTGGGGAACCTTCCCCTCAAAACCGCCGCACGATAATCGTGTCGTTCTGCCCACCAAATCCGAACGAGTTGCTCAGCGCCACATCCACCTTCGCAGCCCTCGCCTTGTTCGGAACGTAGTCCAAATCGCACTTGGGGTCCGGCGTGTCGAGGTTCATCGTCGGCGGAAGCACGTTGTCACGAATCGCCAAAACGCACGTGATCATCTCCACCGCCCCAGCCGCCGCGATCAGGTGCCCCATCATCGACTTGATCGAGCTCACCGGCACGTCCTTCGCCCGGTCGCCAAAGATCTGCCGGATCGCCGACGTTTCGTTGCCGTCGTTCTCCTTCGTCCCCGTTCCGTGGGCGTTGACGTAATCGATGTCGTTGAAAGTCAGCTTGGCGTCGCGGAGCGCCTCGGTCATCGCAAGCACCGCGCCGCGGCCGTCGGGGTCCTGGTCGGTGATGCGAAACGCGTCGGCTGTGCTTCCGTAGCCAACGACCTCCGCGAGTATTTTTGCCCCGCGCTTCTGGGCGTGCTCCAACGTCTCCAGAATCACCATTCCCGCCCCCTCGCCGAGGACGAATCCGCCCCGGTTGGCGTCGAACGGCCGCGACGCCCGGGGTGGGTTCTCGTTGGCTGTGCTGAGCGCCGTAAGCCGGTTGAACCCCGTCACGCCGAACGGGTGGATCATCGAGTGTGCCCCGCCGCCGATCATCACGTCCGCGTCGCCACGGCGGAGGATCTCGGTGGCTTCCCCGATCGCCTGCGTGCTGGCTGCGCACGCCGTCAGGCAGTTCATCGCCGGGCCGCGTGCCCCGGTCATCAGCGCCAGGTGCGACAGCGGCATGTTCGGCTCCTGCTCGAGCTCGCGCATCGCCTGCATCCGGTGGACCACCAGCCCCGCCCACTTCACCATGTCCAACTGTCCCCCGCCCTCGTCCCAGGCGCCGATCGACGAATACGTCAGCGCGTCCATGTCCAGCTCCCCCTCGCCCGAGCCCAGGTAAATTCCCACCCGGTCCAGGTCCAACTCCCCCGCCTCCAGCCCCGCCATCCGCCACGCCTGCCGACACGCAGCCAGCGCGAACGCCGTATTCCTCCCCACCCCGGGATGCTTCCGCAAATCCGCCACATGCTCCGAAAGCGTGAACCCCTTCACCTCGGCGCTGATCCGCGTCGGAAACGTGCTCGCGTCAAACAGCGACGTCTCCGCGATCCCACTCTCCCCCGCGAGCAGCCTCTTCCACACCGTCTCCAAATCGTGCCCCATCGGCGTCACCCAGCCCATGCCGGTGATCACAACACGATGGCGGGGGGGGCTGGTGTCGTTACTCATCGGAATCGTCTCCTTCGCCTCGTCGAATCCCCTCGATGCTCGGCAACGCTACCGCCGCGGGCCGCCCGGTCGCTGCCACGGCTTGCCCGGTCGCGCCGCCGGCCCACGCTGCGGCGCCGGGGGCGGCCCTCCCCGCCCAACCGGTCGGCCAGCCGGCTTCCTCGCCCCCTCCACCCACGCCCGGAAAATCCCGATCACCTCGTCCAGGTTCCCCACGCCTGCCCCGCCCATCCAAGCCCCCGCCTCCACCTTGCACTCCACCCAGTTCGACGGCGACCTCTGCTCCGCCATCGCCGCGAACGACGACGGGTCAACCCCCGTGCCGTCAAGGTCGATCCGCACCATCCACCCCGGGTTGTTCACCGACTCAATGCTCACCCCAAAGTCCGACTCCCACTCCCCGTCGCACCGCTTGGCGAACCAGTCCGTCAGCCACGTCAGGTTGTCCATCGAGTTCTCTCCGTAAATCCGCCTCGTCGCCCGACACTCCGCTACACCTTCCGAAACACCAGCGCCGCGTTCTGCCCGCCCAGGCTATACACCGTCGACACTGACACGTTCACCCTCTTCTCCCGCGTCTCGGTCGACACGTTCAGATCGGGGTCGATCCGCCTCCCCGTGTTCACCGCCGGCGGAACCTTGTCGTGGTACAACCCCAACACCGCCGCCGCCGCGTCCACCCCGCACCCAGCCGCCGTGTTCCCCACCTGACCCTTGATCGGCGCAATAGGCGTCTTCCCGAGCGCCCCGCCGAACGCATTCCTCAACCCCGCCAGCTCGGCCCGGTCAAACGCCGCGATCCCCAGTCCGTGCGGAACTACCAGATCCACGTCGTCCCGGGTAACCCCGGCGTCCGCCAGCGCCTTGGTGATCGCCCGCCCGTAGCTATGCCCCGACGGATCTGGCTCGACCACGCTGTACGTGTCCTGACTGGCCCCGAACCCCGCGACCTCCGCGTAGATCTTCGCCCCGCGCGCCTTGGCGTGCTCATACTCCTCGAGGATGAACAGCCCGCCACCCTCCCCCAACACCGTCCCCGACGCACCCTCGTCAAACGGCCTGACCGCTCCAGCCGGGTTGTCGTTCGCGTTGAGCACCAACCGCTTGAGCAACGCGTTCCGAGCCATCCCCATCGGCACGAGTTTGCACTCCGCCCCCCCACAAATCGCAAGGTCCGCCGCCCCGCGCTGGATCGTCCGAAACGCCTCCCCGATCGCCAGGTGACTGCTCGCGTCCGTGCACGTAATCGTGTTCGACGGACCCTTGAGTCCGTGAATAATCGTCACGTGGCACGCCAGCATGTTCGGCAAATACTTCAGCAGCCACAACGGCGTGAGCTGGCTCATCCCCTGGTTGCCCCACAGCTTCAGGTCGAACACCCCGTCAGCGTCCTTCGCGGCAAACATCGCCGTCGTCAGCTCGTTGAGGTCAGCCGGGATCAGTCCCGCCCCGATGTTGCACCCAAACCGCTCCGCGTTGATCTCCGGCGCGTCGGTGTACGCCTTACTTTTAAGTCCCGCGTCCTTAAACGCATCGTCGGCTGCCACCACAGCCAGTTCGATGTCGCGGGCCATCACCTTCGTCGCCTTGCGGTAGCTCTTCGGGACGTACTCCCCCACCTTAAACGCCGGTACCTCCGCCCCCACCTGACACTCAAACCCCGACGGATCAAACCTCGCAATCCGCCGCACACCCGACTGGCCCGCCAACAACGCCGGCCAAAACGCGCCCGCGCCAATCCCAAAGGGGGAAATCACGCCAATTCCGGTAATCACCACTCTTTTCATGGGGAAATGCCACACTCGCAGGGAAAAATCAGAGGGTAATCCTATGACCCGACCCCTTCCAATCAAATCTTTCCCCCCCGCCTCACCGAGCCTCACAGTCGAACCGGCTTGTCGTCGCGGAATGTTCGTAGCAAATCGACAAACTGCGGTCCGAAGACAAAGTTGTGCTCGGGAAACGCGATCCCCTGCATGTTCTGATCGATGTGACTGAACATCATGTCGATCTCGGCCACCGTCTCCCCGTCGCACTCGACCCTGCCGGCGACGCTGGCGCCCTGCTCGGTGAGCTGTTCGATGTTGGCTGTGAACCGCAGCATGTCCCCCGGGCGGGTGAGTCGGGAAAAGGTCGCCCGGCCGATCTTCGCCAGAACCACCTTCTCTTTGAAGTCCCTGGCTTCGCCGACGAGGATTCCCGCCGTTTGCGCGAACCCCTCCACAATCAGCGAGTGCGGCACGATCGGAAACCCCGGGTACAAATCGTGCAGGTGCTCCTCAGCCAGCGACACCGCCTTGACCGCGGTCGCCGAAGTCCCCGGGGTGAACTCCACAAACTTGTCGATCCACAACCAGCGCATGTGCTTACCTTCACCCGTCCGGCGGGAACCCCGCCCTAGGCGACCAACTTCGACTGCACATAGTTCGTGATCGAATCCACCGTGAATAGCTTGCTCATGTTCTCGAGCTTGGGGTCGCTTTCAAACGCGGTGAAGTCGCTGTGGGGCATCTTCTGCTTGAGAATCGCAATCCCGCCCGGTGTCACGACCCCGTTCTGCACCATGTTCGGATCGCTGGCGACGTTCTCGGGGAGAAGTTCGCCCTTGGGGATCTTGATTCCGAAGGTCTTCTCCAGCCGGAACATGATGTCGAGAAAGTCGATGCTTTCTGCACCGAGGTCGTCGCGGATGACCGCCTCGGGCTTGATCTCGTCCTCGTCCACGCCGAGCGCGTCAACCAGAACGCCTTTGACCTTCTCATATATTTCGTCGCGGCTCATCGCCATGGGTGTCCGTTCCTTTCCTACACCGCGACCTTCGCCG
>JBBRUM010000359.1:0-4206 GCA_038247815.1 Tepidisphaerales bacterium
TCCGCGCCTCTTGGGATACCAGGGGCCGGCCCAGGATGGCATCGAAGTGCTTCACAGCGCGGTTCGGGTCGGTTGGGCAGCGTATTGAAACAGTCGCGTAAGAGTGCCAACAACACGCCAAAGAAGTCAGAGAATGAGAAGACTCGCGCCTTGGCAGCGCGGGAGACTAAAGTCCAAAAGGTTGACGCTGCGTCGCAGTCCAAACCTTCAAAGAAACCGGTGGAAATGCGCAACGTCAGTGCTGGCGGCGAATCTCAGCCAAAAGAGCAGAAGCGCAATGACATGACGACCGGCCCCGCTCCTTCAATCCTTTCACCAGTCGGCTCTGACCAGCAGAAGAGAGCTCGAACCGCCGCCAAGTTCGCCCGTAAAAAGGAAGCCGGCCTAGAAGGTCGACGCACCGGGAAGGCCTCGGGAAGCGGCAGGCGCGTTCAAGGCCGTCGCGACTCCAAACAGTGAGGAAACCCAAATGCAAGTTCAGGTAAACACCGGTCACAATATCGAAGGCAGCGAACGGTTCGACGACTACGTTCGTAACACCGTCGAAGCCTCGCTCGGACGTTTCGGAGAGCAGATCACCCGCGTTGAAGTCCATCTCAGGGATGACAACGGCGAGAAATCAAACGGGATCGACAAGCGATGTCTCGTCGAAGCCCGTCCCGCCGGCATGCAGCCCGTCGCTGTCACGCACGTAGCAGCAACCCTCGATGACGCCGTGGAGGGCGCCCTTCAAAGGATGGAAAGGCTATTGGATGGCACGTTCAGTAAGCTCCACGATCACAAGGGGCGGACCCCACTTGGCGAGCAACCGTCGGCTTAAGAGCATGTTTTCGACTGCTCGCAATGCTTGCTGGCGATCGGCGAAGTGTGAAGTAAACTAAATGGTTTCGGGATTGAACGCCATTACGATAACCATTTCACGCTGTTTTTAAGAGTGCTCCCGGTCGTCGGCCGGTGGATCTCGGGAAGAACGGAAGAACGGGGACGGGGGCGGAAGAACGGGCACGCGGACGAACGGGGACGTACCTTAGCCAGCTGTCACTCCTCTTTCGATTGTACCACACCTCGATCCACTACAAGATTGCACTTCTAGCCTGCTCCCGCGTGGCAAACCGCTCCCGGTGAAGCCGCTCCTGCTTAAGCGTACCCCAGAAACTCTCCATCGGCGGATTATCGTAGCAGTTGCCGCTGCTGCTCATACCGGCGGTCATGCCGTGGAAGCCCAACGTCTAGCGGTATGCGTCACTGGCGTACTGGCTGCCGCGGTCGCTGTGATGCAGCAACCCCGGCTCGGGCCGTCGGCTCGACATCGCCATCTCGAGCGCCTCGACGCACAGATCAGCCCGCATGTGCTCCGCCATCGCCCAGCCGACGATCCTCCGGCTATACAGATCCATCACGCCCGCCAGATACATCCGCCTCTGGTCCGTCCAGACGTAAGTGATGTCCGTCACCCATTTGCGGTTGGGGGCGTCGGCTGTGAACTGACTTCGCGGCATGAGGGACGCAGCTACTTCATGAGAGGCAAAACGTAGCCATATCCCCCCAATCGGAAAAGGGGAATGGGAAAGGGAGAGAAAAGGGGACATTTAACTTTCTCCTCGCACACTCACGCCTTTGAGCGGAACGCCCCGCCAACCCATCTCACCCCACCCTCCCACGCTCCCGCAGCAAATCCAGTCCTACCCTCCCTCCGACCTGTCCCCCCGCACCATGAGCACATGAGCACACCGAACAGACCAGAACCCTTTAACACGAAACCACCCCCACCCCTCGAACGGCCTCCAAAGATCACACCTCCAACTCCCCCCCCCCGGACGCCGCAGCGTGAGCTGTGGATGTTTCCCCCGCCAAAACCACAGATCTCCCCTAACTTCCCCTCAAACCCACCAAAAATCCCCTTGACGACACCTAACAAATACAGTACAATTCTCCTATCCGTTCCCCGTCAGCCGCCCCTCCCCCCTCGCAACTCCGATCATGCAAACCCGCCAACCTCCCTCCAACACCCCCAAACCACCCCCACGTCAAATCCGCCAACCCCCTACACCTCCAACCCCCTTTCCCGCAACCACTTAACCCCACCCACACCCCCCTCAAATCCCTCCACCTAAACCCATCAAAATGTAACAAAAAGTACCACATTTCATTTTCACTTTCCCCCACTAACTTGCACACCCCACCGTGCACTCTGTCACGATGTCACTCTCCGCCCGGGGCCTCCGTGCCCTCCGTCTCTCAGGCCGGTACCCCGGCGGGTAGTCCAATCCTCCCCCGCAACTTCCCTCCAATTGTCCCACAACCGGGCGCAATGTCCCACATCTCATTTCACTCTGTCACTTTCTCTCTGTCTCTTTGTCACTCTCCCCTCCCCCGCCTTGCCAATCGTTCCAAACCTCCGCACAATCGTTCCCACGTCCCGGTGAACCCCTCAACCACGGAGAACAAATGACCACCCTCGCCGCGCCCCTCGTCCCCTCACGCAAGCACCCCGTCGAGATCCGCCAAACCGGGATCCTCATCGACGGCAAATTCAAGCCCTCCATCTCCGGTCGAACCTTCGAAACCATCAACCCCACCAACGGCGAAGTCATCTGCCATGTCGCCGAAGGCGAAAAACCCGACGTCGATCTCGCCGTCAAATCCTCCCGCAAAGCCTTCGACCACGGCCCTTGGCGCAAGATGAATGCCCGCGAACGCGGCAAAATCCTCTACCGCCTCGCCGAACTCATGGAGAAAAACATCCAGGAACTCGCCGCACTCGAAACCCTCGACAACGGCAAACCCATCTCCGACTCCCTCGCAGCCGACCTCCCCCTCGCCATCGACTGCTACCGATACTTCGCCGGCTGGGCCGACAAAATCGAAGGCAAAACCATCCCCATCAACGGCCCCTACTTCTGCTACACCCGCCACGAACCCATCGGCGTCTGCGCTCAAATCATCCCCTGGAACTTCCCCCTGCTCATGCAAGCTTGGAAGCTCGGCCCCGCCCTCGCCGCCGGCAACTGCGTCGTCCTCAAACCCGCCGAACAAACCCCCCTCTCCGCCCTCCGCGTCGGCGAGCTCCTCCTCGAAGCCGGACTGCCACCCGGCGTCGTCAACATCGTCCCCGGCTTCGGGGAAACCGCAGGCGCCGCCCTCGCCGAACACATGGACGTCGACAAAATCGCATTCACCGGCGGCACCGAAACCGGCAAGCTCGTCATGGCCGCCGCCGCCCGAAGCAACCTCAAACGCATCACCCTCGAACTCGGCGGAAAATCACCCAACATCATCTTCGCCGACACCGACATGGACGCAGCCGTCGAAGGCGCCTTCTTCGGCCTCTTCTTCAACCAAGGCCAGTGCTGTGTCGCCGGCTCGCGCGTCTTCGTCGAGTCCCACATCCACGACGAATTCGTCGACCGCGTCATCAAACGCGTCAAAAAGCAGCGCATCGGCGACCCCTTCGACCCCACCACCACCCAAGGCCCCCAAGTCTCGCAGGAGCAGTTCGACCGCGTCATGGCCTACATCGAGTCCGGAAAGGCCGAGGGCGCCCACTGCGCCACCGGCGGCAACCGCTCCGGCAAGCTCGGATACTTCGTCGAGCCCACCGTCTTCACCGGCGTCAAAGACGAAATGAAAATCGCCCGCGAGGAAATCTTCGGCCCCGTCATGTCCATCCTCCCCTTCTCCTCCACCGACGAAGTCATCGAACGCGGCAACAAATCCTTCTACGGCCTCGCAGCCGCCGTCTGGACCAAAGACGTCCAAAAGGCCCACCGCGTCGCCCACGAACTCCGCGCCGGAACCGTCTGGGTCAACTGCTACGACGTCTTCGACGCCGCCGCCCCCTTCGGCGGTTTCAAAATGTCCGGCATCGGCCGAGAAATGGGCGAATACGCCCTCCGAGCCTACACCGAAGTCAAGTCCGTCATCGTCGCCATGTAGCCGCCCTCCCTCGCCGGCTTTCGCCGCCCGACTTCCCCTCACCCCCCAAACTCCACCACGCCCCATTTTTCCGGCCGGTGCATGTCCACCACGCCCTGCGGGCTCCATACCCA
This sequence comes from Tepidisphaerales bacterium, assembly GCA_038247815.1. Taxonomy (GTDB): domain Bacteria; phylum Planctomycetota; class Phycisphaerae; order Tepidisphaerales; family Tepidisphaeraceae; genus JBBRUM01. The sequence goes on from JBBRUM010000359.1 coordinate 4,050, forward strand.
GTTGTCCTCGTTTCGCGTCTCCTTCGGTACCTTCGCGTCCTTGGGGGGGGGGGGGGGGGGGGGGGCCGCGGCGGGGGCAGTAGCGGCGGCCATCGCGTTCAGCCCTTCCAGCGTGCCGCCAATTCGGCCGCCAGCCCGGTGTAGCTGCCCGGCGTCA
>JBBRUM010000360.1:0-4194 GCA_038247815.1 Tepidisphaerales bacterium
CCCCCACCCGGAGCACATATGAATCTCCTCGCCGAACAGGATTGGATCAAGGTCGTCGGCGCTGTCGGTTTCGTCCTGTTCTGGGTGATCTCCGCCCTGGCGGGCAACATGGCGAAGAAAAAGGAACAGGAGGAACTCCGGCGCCGGGGAGCCGAACGTGCCCGCGAGCCCTCCGCCGACTCCAGCGGCCGCCCCGTTCTCCCCCCTTCCCTCCCGGAGTATGCCCCCCTCCCCAACGGCGGACGCGTCGCCACCCGCGAGGAACTCGAACGCCGCATCGCCCAAGCCCGTACCCGTCGCGAGCCTGCCGCCACGCAATCCTCCAAGTCCTCCACACGCGGCACGCCCGTCCCCCGCGACCTTCAGTCCTCCCAGTCGGCCTCTCGAGACACACCGGCGCCCCGCGACCTCCAGTCCGCCCGCTCGGGCGACCAGTCCGCCCCCACCGGCCCCCGCCCTCGCGATATCGAGTCCACCCGCACCGGCAAGGTCGAGTCCGTCATGACCTCCCGCTCCGGAGACCAGGGCTTCCGCAGCGACGGCACAGCCGATTCCACCAACCCCTCCGAAATCCGGCGCGAGCAAAAGCGAGCCGAAGTCGAACTCGCCCGCCAACGCGGCGAACAAGTCCGCGCCGACAGCGAACGCAAACGCGACAAAGAACGCCGCCGCCTGGAAAAACAATCGCGCCAGCGCCAATCACCCCCGGTCCAATCCCCTCAACGCCCGTCGACGGCGGCCGTCTTGGCGCCCAAACGTTTCATGGAAGAGCAAACCGTCGTCCGACGCACCGTCGCCACCGATAAGTTCGAGTTTTCCACCGACAGCCCCACCGCAAACCAGCGCCCCCAAGTCGCCGACGCCGCCACCATCCGCCGGTGGCTAACCCCCGCCACGCTCAAGCAGCAATACATCCTCACCGAGCTCCTTTCCCCCCCCATGGCCCTCCGCCCGCCGCGCGAGTTCTAGGCAAACCCGCGCTGCGTACAATCCAGCAGCCAAAGTGTTCCGACTCGATACCTCCCATCCCGACGGCGCCAGCGACTGGAGCTTTCCGCCCACCGCGCCTTTGTTGTATCTCGTTTCCCAAGCTCCCCCTCCACATGCGACCGCGCTCGTGTCGCCTTCGGGCGATTCAGTCAAGACTTTTGCCACACCGGAAGAGGGTTTGGCGTTTCTTCAGTCTCACTTGGCCGGGCTTGCTCCGCCTCAGCCGGGCGCATGTCCCGCACGTTGGGTGGGTTATCTGGGTTACGACCTCGGCGGGCTCTTCGAGCGGCTTCCCCGCGGCGCCATGGATGACCTTAATACGCCGCTGTTCGTCTTCGGCTTCTGCCAGCCGACTAAGTCACAACCGCCTCCGAACCCGTCGAAGAAGGCTCGCACGCCAGCCGACGCAACTTCAAACTTCACACGCCCGGCCTTCGAGTCCGCAGTCACCCGGGCCATCGACTACATTCGGTCGGGGGACGTCTTTCAGGTGAACCTCGCCCAGCGTCTCTCCGTCCCGCTGCGTGACTCCCCCGCCGACGTGTACTCCCGCCTCCTCGCCAACTCCCCGGCGTGGTACGGAACGCACCTCGATGTTCCCTCCCTCCTTGGCAGCGCACCGTTCTCATTGATCTCGAACTCGCCCGAGCTGTTCCTGCACGTCTCGCCCGACGGGGCCGTTACCACGCGCCCGATCAAGGGAACACGTCCGCTACTTCCCGGCATGTACGAAGACCTGCTCCACTCCGTCAAAGACCTCGCCGAGCTCGCCATGATCGTCGACCTGCTTCGTAACGACCTCGGCAGGGTCTGCCGGTTCGGTTCGGTCCGCGTCGCTCAGGCGCGCGTCATCGAAGTCCACCCCACCGTTTACCACGGCGTCTCGACCATCGTCGGCCAGCTCAGGGAGGGCACGACCTTCTTGGACCTCCTCCGTGGCGTCTTCCCCTGCGGCTCGGTCACCGGGGCTCCCAAGATCCGCGCGATGGAGATCATCGACGAGCTCGAGCCCCACCGGCGCGGGGCCTACTGCGGCGCGGCGGGCTATCTCTGCCAGTCCGGCCAGATTCAGTTCAACGTCGCCATCCGCACCATGACGCTCACCGCCACCCACGCCCACCTCCCCGTCGGCGGCGGCGTCGTAGCCGACTCCACCCCGCCCGCCGAGTACGACGAAACATTGGTCAAGGCACAAGCCATGCTCGCCGCGCTCTGATTTCTTCGCTTCAATCGGTAAACACGACGTCTTTCCCGTTGACCGGCGTCCCCTTCGGAACGACCGCCCACAGGGTGCCGTTTCGCTCGTCGTAGACCCACCCCGCACTCGCCGGCGGTTCGACGCCCGGCCCAGCCACCCCTGCTTTACCCGTCAGCGCGTTCTTGGGAACAGTGTTGATGTACGGGCCGAAGTCGCCGCGGCCGATGTTGCCTTGCTCGTCGGTCGTGCTGGTCAGCACGCCCCAGTCGGCTTGCAGTTGGGCGAGTGTGGGCAGTTGGCCGCCATGTTGTTGCGCGTACAAACCGATTTGACCGCGCAGTGTGGCGAGTTGCCCGCCGAGCGCAGCCAGTCGTTTCTCCCCCTCATTGGCTTGCTGCTCGCCGGGTCGCCCCGCGGTTACGACTCTCACGAGGCGTGCGTGATCCCCCGCGAGCAGGCGAACGGCTTCGCGGGCGTCGGCGAGCTCGGCTTCGACTTTGCGGAGTCGGCGTTCGAGGGTCCCCGCCACGCGTTGGGTTTCCTCGGCGATGACGGCCCGGAGCGTCGCCTCGTCCACCTGCACCGCCTTGGGGCCCTCCGGCTCGCCGCGTACGGATGTCGTTCCCGCCCACACACAGCCCAGCACCACAGCTCCCGCCGCAACAGTCCATAACGAATGCCTCATGAACGTACCTCCACATTCATGGCATCGGATATCCCGCCCCATGCGTCCAGTTCCTACTCCAGAAAGCTGCAATCGCCGTAACTAAAGAATCGATACTTCTCCGCGATGGCGGCCGCGTAAATCTCCCGCTGGCCCTCCAGCCCCACCTTCGCCGCAACGAGGGCAATAAGCGTACTCCGGGGCAGGTGGAAGTTGGTTACCAGCGCCCCGACATGTTTCCACACGTAAGGCGGGTAGATGAAAATCCCGGTTTCGCTGGTATTCGGCGAGAGTTCACCCTCCGGCTGGGATTCGAGCACGCGGGCGGAGGTGGTTCCAACGGCGACGACGCGGCGCCCGTCGCGCTTGGCGCGGTTGATCGCGTCGCACGCGGCTGCGGGCAGGGTGTACTGCTCGACGTGCATGGTGTGTCCTTGGACGGTGTCGGAGACCACTGGCTTGAACGTGCCAAGCCCGACATGCAGGGTCACCGTCGTACGCTCGACGCCGCGAGCATCGATTTCGTCGAGGATTTCAGGGGTAAAGTGCAACCCCGCCGTCGGCGCTGCCACACTTCCAGCCGCTTTCGCGTACACCGTCTGATACCGCTCGCGATCCATCGCGTCGCGCTCGTCAATGTCCTTGTCGCGGCGGATATACGGCGGCAGAGGCATCCGGCCGATCCCCTCCAGGAACCCCTCGGCTGAGCCAACCTCCGATCCGCCGCGAGAAACCCGAATCCGGCAGACCCCCTCGGCCCCCCGTTCGACCAGCTCGACCGCGGCGGTGGCGTCGCGCTCGAACACGAACCGCGTCCCTGGCGGCAGCCCGCCGACGTTCCGCAAAAGCACCGACCACTCCCCCCCTCCCATCGCTCCCAGAAACAGCCCCTCGATCCGCCCGCCGGTGTGTTTGCGCAACATGAATCTTGCTGGTGTCACCTTTGCGTCATTGAACACCAGCACGTCCCCCGGCTGGAGCAATTTAGGGAGCTCCGAAAACGACCCATGTCGAATCGTGCCCTCCGCAAAATGCAGTAGCCGACTCGCCGCCCGGTCCACCGTCGGAACTTGGGCGATCAGTTCTTCCGGCAAATGAAAATCCAATTCGTCCGTTCGCATCGCCGCAAGGGTAGGTGCCCTGTCGCACCGCCCCCACATTGTTCATCCCCCACCACACAAATCGATGCAAAACGTGGCGTCCACGCATCATCCGGCACAGACGGAACAGGTGGCAGATCCGCACAAAAAACCGCAAAAGAGGGGATACCGACGCTATTCATCGACTGATCTATGGACCTCCGCCACTCCGGCACGCCACGGTTCCCACGTTTTGCTCTTCC
>JBBRUM010000361.1:0-4184 GCA_038247815.1 Tepidisphaerales bacterium
CCAGCACCACCGCGTCCGCCCCCATCCCGGCTGACAGACGGATCAGCGTCCCCAGATTCTCAGCCGATCCGATCTCCGGCAGCACCACCACCCGCGCCCGCCCCGTCCGAGGCACGACGTGCTCGAGCCTCGCCGTCGCCGGAACCACCCCGCACGCGATCATCCCGCTGTGAAACGCAAACCCGAGCAGCCGGCTTACCTCCTCCCCCGAAAGCACAAACACCGGCACCCCCGCCGGCACGAACGGCAGCACCTCCCCCACCCGCTTCTCCGCCAGCAGCACCGACCGCACGCGCACCTCGCCCGCCCCCGCCGCCCGCAGCAGCCGCATCACCACGTGCTCCCCCTCGGCCAGAAACAGCCCCCGGTCCACCAGAGGCTTGTCCCGGATCTCGCGGTATTCCCCCAGCCGGGGATCCTCGATGGTGCTGACCCGGATCACCATGATTCCCCGCCCCGCGCTCACGCCCCCATCTTCGGGAAGATCCCCTTCAGCGCCGGGTACAGCTCCTTGTACACCGCGTACGACGAGTCGTGGATCTTCGCCTCCCGCGCCCTCGTCTTGACCGTCTTAACCTCGGAGATCGTCGCCGTGCACGCCTCCTCCACGTTCTTCCAAACCCCCGTTCCCACCCCCGCCAGCAGCGCAACGCCAAGCGCCGGGCCTTGGTCGGAGTTGGTGAGCACCGTCGGCGTGCGGAGGATGTCGGCTTGCATCTGTAGCCAAAGCTCCGACCTCGCCCCGCCGCCCGTCGCCCGGATCGTCTCCGCCGGTATCCGCATCCCGCGCACAATCTCCAGCAGGTCCCTCATCCCGAACGTAACGCCCTCCATCACCGCCCGCACCATCATTGCCTTCGTCGTCCGACGCGTCAGCCCGATGAACGCACCGCGCGCTTGCGGGTCGTTGTGCGGGCAACGCTCGCCGGTGAGGTGGGGCATGAACTGCAGCCCCTCGCACCCCGCCGGCGCGGCTTCAGCCAGCTTGGTCAGGAGCGAGTACGGATCGACCTTCGCCTTTTTCGCGGCTGAGACCTCCTCGCCCCCCAATGTGTCCCTGAACCACGCCAGCGAACCTCCCCCCGACAACATGCACCCAAACACGCACCATTTCCCCGGAACCGCATGGCACAACGTGTGCACCCGCCCAGCCGGGTCAAAGGCCATGTGGTCCATGTGCGCAAAGACGTTCCCCGAGGTCCCGATGATGCTCGCCAGTTGCCCGGCTTTGACCACCCCGTTCCCGACCGCCCCCGCGCTGACATCACCCGCCCCGCCCACCACGGGAATCCCGGGGATCAGCCCCATGTGGTCGGCTGCTTCCTTCGTCAGAACGCCCGTGATTTCCGGCGACTCGTGCACCTTCGGCAGCAGCGACCGATCCAGCCGGAGCTTGGCCAGCAGTTCGTTGCTCCAATCCCGCTTGGCGACGTCCAACAGCAGCGTCCCCGACGCATCCGACACTTCTGTTGCGTACACCCCGGTCATCAAGAACCGGATAAAGTCTTTCGGCAGCAGCACCTGCTTGGTCAATTCGAACCGCTTGGGTTCGTTCTTCCGAAGCCAAAGGATTTTCGGCGCCGTGAATCCCGTCAGTGCCGGGTTGGCCACCATTTTCACCAGCCCCTCCCTCCCCCCCGCAGCCGCTTCGATCTCGGCGCACTCCTCGCCCGTCCGCTGGTCGTTCCATAGCAGTGCCGGTCGGAGCACACGCCCTTTGCTGTCCAGAAACACGCTGCCGTGCATCTGCCCCGACAAGCCGATGCCCTTGATCTCCGAGGGCTTGACCTTCGCCTTCTTCATTACCGCCTGGGTGGCTTCACACACCGCCCCCCACCAGTCCAGCGGGCGCTGCTCGTACCACCCCGGTTTGGGTGAAATCAGCTCATACTCCGCCATCGCCGTAGCAAGAACCTTGCCCTTCTCATCCAGCAGAAGCGTCTTCGTTCCCGAGGTCCCAATATCGATCCCAAGCAAAATCGCCATCCCCCTACTATAAACCAGCCCCTTCCGTCCCCCAACCCCCCCGTTCCGGTTCGAGAAACACCGCCCTCCAGCCGCCGATTTCCCCCGGGTTGGAACCCTTCTCCCCACCTACCCTTACCCCATGATCCTGAAAGACCTCGCCCAAATCCTCAACGCCGAGCTCGACGGCAACCCCGACCTCGACGTGACTGCCTGCGCCACCCTCGACGACGCCCGCGATGGCCACGTCACCTTCCTTGCCTCCCAGCGATACGCCTCCAAACTCCCCACCACCCGCGCCTCCGCCGTCATCGTCGCAGACACCTCCAAACGCCCCAACGGCCTGTCAGTCGCGCTCCTCCGCGCCAAAGACCCCTACTTTGCCTTCCGAAACGCCATGGTCGCCCTCCACGGCTTTCGAAAGCACCCCCACGAGGGTATCCACCCCCTCGCCTTCATCGACCCCACTGCAACCATCGGCCAGGGCACGGTGATCTACCCGTTCGTCTTCGTCGGCCCCCGGGCCAAAATCGGGCGCGACTGCATTTTGTACCCGAACGTGACTGTGTATGACGACTCGGTGATCGGCGACCGCGTGATCTTGCACGCCGGTTGCTCCATTGGCCACGACGGCTTCGGTCACGCCACCCACGCCCTCCCCGGCCAAGCCCCCGCCCACCACAAGATCCCCCAATCCGGCAACGCCGTGATCGAAGACGACGTCGAACTCGGCGCTAATTGCTCGATCGACCGAGCCACCCTCGGCAGCACGGTGATCGCCCGTGGAACCAAGTTTTCCAACAACGTCGTCATCGGCCACGGAACCAAAGTCGGCCCGCACAACCTGTACGTCGCCCAGGTCGGCCTGGCCGGGAGCGTCGTCACCGGCAGCTACGTTGTCATGGGCGGCCAAGCCGGCGTCGCCGGCCACCTCCACATCGCCGACCAAGTCCAACTCTCCGCCCAAGCCGGCGTCATGGCCGACATCGACGAAAAAGGCCAATACATGGGCGCCCCCTCCATGCCCGCCGCCCAAGCCCGCCGAGTCTACAACCACTTCCTCAATTTCGACGAAATCGTCAAACGCCTCAAAGAAGTCGAAAAGAAACTCGATTCCCTCGAAACGCCCAAGTAACCCCATCTCCTCCGCCCGCTCCCCGTGTCGCCCCTCCGCGACTAACGCCGACTTTCTTGGTTCACCACCGGCCACGACTTGACGTGCCCCGGCAAGGTTTCCGTCCCCTCACTTTCTCGCGAATTCTCTTACGATTTCGGCCACCAATTGGGGTTGGCGACGGCGTTGGCGGGCGGCTTCGAGTTCACGGTTGACGGCTTCCACGACCTCAGCATTCCAGCAGTCTTCCTCCCGGATGAAGTTGTTCTGGCTAAGCCAGAAGCTTACGGCACCCCATGCCCACAGCGGTGCGCTTTCCGCGATATGGCACTCCGGCGGCGGAAAGCCGCCGGGGCCACGAACGCCACTGATGTACTGGGAGACGGCCTGCCGAGTTCGGCCGATGCGCCGGGTATCTCGGCCGCAGTGAACAGGTTGCACTCGTCCACTCTGAGCACCTCCGCCCCCAATCCGGCGCAACGAACGTCCCGGATAGCGCTCAAAACAGCGTCCTTCAGAGAAGCGGCGCCGCGACTAAACTCGATGTAGAGACGGCCATATTGCATGCTCAGAGTCGCGTCTTCACATCCCGATTCGAAAAGCGCATTCTCGGCCCGTTCGTCCAGATCCCGGACGCCACCGACAATGAGAGCGAAATCGTACTCCGACGGGCGAGGATTGGCGGTCTGGGTTTCATTGTTCCTCCTCTCGTTCAACTTGGGCATCGCAACGGTGCGGGCACGGGTCAATGACCTTCCGAAGTTACCGTGCATGTTTTTCCGGAACTTTTGGCGTCGACCAAACACTCGCGATACAACCCTCGCGGATGGCGGATGGACAGAACAATCTGCCCCAGGCATGCCCGCTGGAAATCACCACACGCCAGCCCATTTACTCCGCGTACTGAACGGCCTGCTCAATTGGTTTCTTTGGGTGCCGCGGTCTGGGCATCGAATTAATGGCTCGTTGGTGTTGACACTTGTCAACGGCGATTAGCCGAATACTTCGTTATCGGCCACTAGCGACGACCACGGAGACGCCTACCTCACCTCCCCAGCGCGTCTTCGACCACCTTCACCAGTCCCGCGTCCTCCGGCTTGGTCGA
>JBBRUM010000362.1:0-4153 GCA_038247815.1 Tepidisphaerales bacterium
ACCCCCTCCAGCCAACGCACCAGCCCCAAACTCAGCTCCTCCACGTGCAACCCCACCTCCGACGCCGCCTCGTACATGAGTCGGTTCAGAGCCTTTACCAATTCGACCCCTTCGGCTGCCCGGGGGGAGTATTCGTGCAGGCGGTCGTGCGTCGACATCTCCGTCAGCCGGCGCAGTGCCTCGCCACTGACCACCGACCGCAGGTATTCCGGCTGGACTGTCGCGAAGGCGTAATGACGGGGGTTGATCCACGAACTGTTGGGTGACGGCCCCGGCCCGCCGACGCTCAGCGCCCCCGGGAGGGCACGCCTCCACCGCCCGATTCCCCCGTGGTTCCACCAAGTCTCCACCTCGCCCCCGAGCAACACGAATACGCGGTGTCCGTTGTGGCACTGGTTGTACACCATCCCGCCATTGTCCGACCCCTCGATCATGCCTAGGCCCCGCCACCCCGCCACCGACTGACTCGAACGCAACACCACCGCCGGTGCAGGCTTGGGCGGGGAAATCGAACCATGAGGCGACGAGGGCATGCAGGAAAGCTAACCCCGGACCTATTCACGGTATTCGCCCCTGAAACTTCATCGCACGATTTTACACTCCGCTCACTCGCCAAGCCCCCGAGCGACCGGCAATCCCAAGTTTCCTTTAGGACCGATCGAGGCAATCGACGGACAACAAAAAGAACCGTAGCCCGCCGAGTGTGTCGGCGGGCTACGGGTTGGGGGTTTCGTTGGGGTCTTGCGATCCGGCCGAAGTCGGACCTACTTGGCAGCCAGCTCGGCCTTGACGGCCTCCTCGAGCTCGGCGGCCTTCATTCCCGGGCGGGTGCGCAGGACGCCGTCTTCCATGACCACGCGGATCTTGGCCAAGGCCTTGTTCTGGATCTGGCGCACGCGCTCCTTGGTGACGCCAATGATCTGGCCGACTTCTTCCAGGGTCAGCGGGGTTTCATCCTGCTGCTCCCAGTTGAACCGGCGCTTGATCACGGTTTGCTCCACCTGCGAGAGGTCGGCGAGGTTGCGGTCGACGATCTGCTTGAGTTCGTCGATGCAATCCTCTTCGACCGCGTCGCGGCGGCGATCCGACCAGTCCGACTTTTCAAGGTCGGGTTCGAACTCGACCGGGAACCGAGTGCGGTGCCGGCTGTGCTTCAAAGCCGTTCGCGAGAACGCCTTGAGGATGGCGCGGCAGGCGTAGGTGGAGAATTTGAACCCGCGGTCGACGTTGAACTTGTCAACGGCGCGGAGCAGGGCCATGTTGCCTTCGGAAACCACTTCCGCGAAGTCGATGTCACCCAAGCGGGTGCGCTTCGCCATCGCCAGCACGAGCGCGAGGTTCGTGCGGGTTAGGTACTCGCGGAAGTGCTCGAAGCGGTCGTGCCACAGCACGAGCTCTTCGGCTGCTTCGCGCGTGAGCGGGCCTGCCGACTTGGTCTTTTTCTGAACCTTGCCGAGCTTGTACTTGCAGTAGTTGAACCGGCGGAACATGAGTTGTTCCTCAGCCGGTTTCATCAACTGTGGGGCGGCCGTGTTCTCGTTGAGGACGTCCTCACGGGTCGGCTGGTACCAGTCGGTTTTGGGCAGTTCGGCGATGGGTCCGTTGAACAGCTCTTTTTCGACACCGCGCTGTTTAAACAGCGGCGAGTCCATAAAGGGGTAGGGCTGAATAAGAATCGCGTCGGCACGGGCGCGGAGCCCCGAAGGGATCCGGGTCGTGCCGGGGGTCTTCGGCGGTTTTACAGTGGTTGCGGGCATTATTTTCTTCCTTACACCAGGTCATCTCCGGGGTCGACCGGATCAGGCTAGTGTTTACTATGAGTCAGTGAGTTATTCGAGTGAAAGGATCAGTTCTTTTTCTAACCAAGCCGACAATCCGGACGGATTGGGTCTAACCAAAGCTCTGTGACACCTTTGTCAGTCGAGGAATCCGTAGGGACCTGTAAAAGTCCGAACTGGACACCTATCGTGACGCACGGTTGGGCGACCGTCACGGTTGACCTGAGTTGACATGCCCTCGGGTAGGACATGTGGATGCTCAGGCTTGGCCGACCCCCTCTACCAAATTCGGTGCCAATGTTGAACATTGGTACCGGCGGCGGGAGGGTAACTATGCCACAAGACGATGCGAACGTCTAGCTCTTTGCTGGTTGGCGGAAGTTTTGACCCGGTCCATGTGGGTCATCTTCTTGTGGCCCGCGCCGCCGCCGAGGCGGCGGGTTGCGACGGGGTTACCTTGGTTCCTTGTGCGCAATCTCCTCATAAAGCAGGACTTACAAACCTAACTCCGGCCGTGCATCGCTTGGCGATGTTGCGGGCGGCTGTGAAGGGAAACGAGTTTTTCGACATCTTGACTGTTGAACTCCAACGACCCACACCCTCCTTCACTTACGACACGGTCGAGCAATTGTTCGCCTCCGGATGGACCCAGGTCCGCTGGTTGATCGGAGCGGATCAAGTTTTGGCCCTGCCAAAGTGGCACCGGGCTGCCGAATTGCTTCAGCGAGTACGGTGGGTTATTGCGGCAAGACCTAGATACGAAATCGATTGGGACCAACTTCCTGAACCTTATCGCAAATTGCAAAAGAATGTGGTGAAGGTCCCGCAGATCGAGATCTCTTCGACTGATATTCGCCAACGCCTCGCGAACGGATTAAACATCAGATACATGCTACCTCCTGAGGTCGAGCGGTATATTGAGGAGCACTGTCTTTATCGGCGACCCCGTTGTATCACAAATACGTAAAAATATCAAGAATATTTTTTGACTTGCGCGAGTTTGTTGGGGACGGGTGAGAAGGGGTGATGGCGATGGGACTTATCGGACTGTCGCGGGTGCCACGGGTAGAGAGGCGGGCGGCGCTGGCGGCGGTGGGGATCAGTGTTGTTCTGGCGGGCGTCAAGTTTCTTGCTTACGGCATGACGGGGTCGGCGTCGGTGTTTAGTGACGCGCTGGAGAGCATTGTCAACGTGGCGGCGAGCTCGTTCGCGCTCTATGCCTTGGCGGTTGCCCATCAGCCGGCGGACGAGGACCACCCTTACGGGCATGGGAAGGTCGAATTCTTGTCGGCGACGTTTGAGGGGGGGATGATTTTCGCGGCGGGGGTGGCGGTGATGTGGCATGCGGTGTCGCAGTGGGTGGTTGGGCCGTCGGTGGCGCGGCTGGGGTGGGGGCTGGCGCTGTTGTCGCTGGCGAGTGTGGTGAACCTGGCGGCGGGGTGGATGTTGACCCGGGTGGGCCGGCGGCAGGGCAGCATGGCGCTGGAAGCCGACGGCAAGCACCTGATCAGCGACGTGGTCACGTCGGTTGGGGTGCTGGGGTCGCTGGTTGTGGTGTGGTGGACGGGGCGGGCGTGGATCGATGTGGCGGTGGCGGGGGCGATCGGGGTGTATTTGTGTTGGACGGCGTGGGGGCTGATAAGGCGGAGCACGGCTGGGCTGATGGACGAGCAGGACCGCGCGGACAACAAGCTGATCCGTGCGATTCTCGACGAGCACGTGGCTGGGCGGGTCGCGCCGCGTGTGTGCGGCTACGAGAAGCTGAGGCACCGCCACCACGGGCGGATCCACTGGGTCGACTTTCACCTGGCCGTGCCGGCGGGGATGACGGTGCACGAAGGGCACGAAGTGGCGGGCGCGATCGAGGGCGAGATCGAGAAATCGCTGGGGGAAGCCGACGCGACGGCGCACATCGAGCCATGCAGGGGGGATGGGTGCGGGGTGTGCGGGGTCAGATGAGCAAGTCGGCGGGCTGGGACGGTGAGGGATTCAGCCGAGCCGAGACAGAGGGCGACGAAGTCGGAGGCGAGGAGAACGGTGGGAGGGGGTTACTTTCCGGCGACGGGGTTGGAAAAGACTTCGAGGTGGTTTTGGGCGAGGTTGACGAGGATGTATTGGCGTATTCCCGCGCGGGCGTAGATGCGGGACTTGGTGCGGCGGTCGCGGTCGAGGGAGGATTGGGCGACCTCGATGACGGCGGCGTCGGGTTCCGGGCCGGGCAGGCGGTCGGCGAAGTCGAGGTCGCGGCCGAGGATGACGGCTGCGTCGGGTTCGGGGGTGGAACCCGTGCCGAGTTCGATGGGGAGTTGGACTTGCAGGTGGCGGTGTGGGGTGTCGATTCTGGCGGCAAGGGCGATGAGCTTTCGGACGGCTTG
>JBBRUM010000363.1:0-4142 GCA_038247815.1 Tepidisphaerales bacterium
GCCGAGCAGGCGGTCTGGGCGGAGGTTGGCGACGTGCTGGGAGGCGCAGAAGACCAGGGCGACGGCGGGAAAGGCGAGCGCCCCGAGCATCAGCAGCGTGCCCGAGCCGATGAACTGGATCGCGCCGCCGGTCTTGAGCGCAAAGATCATCGCGGGCGCGAAACACAACCCGAGGGAGAATGACATGCGGACGAACGGCTTCCAGATGTCGCCGTGGAACTCCGCGTCGCGGAGGAATCGGGGGACGTCGTTTTCCTCGCCGGGGCCGAGGTCTTCGACGCAGTTGGCGTAGTGGGCCACGACCAGTGCCCCGACGATGATCGGAACTGGAGCGGCGAAGAACAACCCCGCCAACAACGGCATACAGGCCAACGCGAAAATGGCCAAGCCCACCGATGCGAAGCCGATCATGAGCATGTTGATCGGTTCGAGTAGGCGAAGGGGGAGGGTATAGAGGGTGGGGATGGGGTGGGCGGAGTCGGCGAGGCGGGAGGCGGCGTTTTTGCGGCGATTGCGGTCGAGGGCGTCGGCGGTGGAGGAAGCGCCGATGTCGGCTGCGGAGATCAGGGTCGACTTTTTGGCGATGGGGGGTTTGATATCCAGCGGGCGCACGAGCTCGCCGGAGAGTGGGTCGTACCTGGGCTTTTCGGGTTTGACCTTTCCGGTGACGGCGCGCTCCTTCGAGCCGACGGTGCGGAGGTCGTCGACGGTCTGCCGAAGGTCGACCTCGTTTCCGAAGTCGTCGGTGGTTTCGTTGGAGTAGGTGCGGTGGAGTTCATTGACGGTGGTTTTTTGCCGTTTGTGGGCGGGTTCGATTTTGAGTGAGCCGTCGGAGTCGTAGCTTTTGAGTTCGTCCAGGGTGGGGATGTCGTTGAGTCGGCCGCACTTGGGGCATTGGATGAGCCCGCCGGCTTCGGAGTCGGGGAGGGAAAAGGTTTGTGCTTTGCAGTTGCAGGGGAAGGAGATCATAAACGGGGTTCTCCGAGTCCGGGTGGGCGCTGGACGGTAGGAGTCCGGGGGGACAGTCTGTTATGCTGCGTGAATGTCCCGAAGACTGCAACCGAAAAGTGGTGTAAAGCGATGGGTTTGGGGTGGAGTGCTGCTGCTGGCGGTGGGGGCGGCGTGGGCACAGGAGGGGCCGGGGCCGGTGGAACTTCGGAAAATGTATGACGACGTGGTATCGCAGCTCAAGAGCGCCCAGGACCGCAAGAATGAGCTCTCGGGGGAGAACGACAGGCTTACGAAGAAGCTCGCCGAGGTGGAGAAGCGGGCGAAATCGCTGGAAAATCGCAACGCGGAGCTCGAGCGGGATGCGTTGGAGTACGCGGAGAAGACCTACGAGCATCGGGCGGTAGTCGCGGCGTGGCGGGTGTTTGTGGGGAAAAACGCGGACGTGCGGACGCGGTGGAACAAGTACCTCGAGGGGGCGGCGGCGGGCGAGGGGGAGCAGACGTGGTATGACCGTGCTTGGCCGTTTCGGGAAGGATGAATTCAACCTTTTTAAGGATCGGGGTGCATGATGGCGATGCGATTCTCTTGGGCGGCGCGGGCTTGGGTGTGGGTGGCGCTGGCGGGATTGTTGATGTGGGGTGGGGCGGGGTGTTCGGTGTCGGCCGAGCAGGAGCTGGCGCTGGGGGCGGAGAGCCATGGGAAGTTTGAGCAGCAGTCCGGCGGCAAGCTGAACGACCCGGAGATTCAGGGGTATGTGAACTCGGTGGGGATGCAGATGGCGCGGCTGGCGGGCAGGCCGGACATGAAGTGGCAGTTCGCGGTGCTGAACTCGAACCAGATCAACGCGTTCGCCGTGCCGGGAGGGTACATTTACATCACGCAGGGACTGTTGTTCAAAATGAGCAACGAGTCGCAGCTTGCCGGGGTGCTCGGTCACGAAGCCGGGCACATCGCGGCGCGGCACAGCGCGCAGCAGATGGAGCGAAGTCAGACGGTGGGACTGCTGTCGGCCGGGGTGGGTGTGATCGCACAACAAGCGGGGTACGCGGCGATGGGACAGTTGGGGGACGTGGCCAGCCAGTTCTACCTGCTGCGGTACTCGCGCGACCACGAACGCGAAGCCGACATGCTGGGCCTGCAGTACATGACCCAAGCCGGCTACAACCCGCGGGGCATGGTGCAACTGATGGAAGTGCTTAAAACCGCGTCGGGAGGAAAGTCGTCCGGCGGGCTGGGCGAATGGACCCAAACCCACCCCGACCCCGGCAATCGCATCGAGTACCTCAACGCGACGATCAAGGAGCGATACGCGGCGATGGAGCGAACGGGAAAGGTTGGAGAACGCGAGTTCAAACAGAAAGTGCTCTCGCGGAGACGGGCGGGTAGCGGCGGGGTGGACCTGGGCAACCCGGTGCTGTGGTGCGGGCACTGCCGGGATGAAGCCGTGGCACGGGTGGGAAGCGGCAGGGGTGAACTGCTCCGTGAGATGGGCGGATCTCAGTGAGCGATGATGCGGCTCTGATGCGTCGGGCGATTGGGCTGGCGATGCGTGGGCGGTGGGGAACTGGTGGGAGTGTCGAGCCGAATCCGATGGTGGGGTGTGTGTTGGTGCGGGAGGGGAGGTTGATTGGGGAGGGATTTCATGCGGCCGTCGGGGGGAGGCACGCCGAACCGGCTGCGCTGGCGGATTGCGGGGAGCGGGGGAATGATTCGCTTGGGGCGACGGCGTATGTGACGCTCGAGCCGTGTTGTCATGTGAACAAGCGGACGCCGCCGTGTGTGCCGGCCCTTGTCGAAGCGGGGATCAAACGGGTGGTGGTGGGGTGTTTGGATCCGAACCCGGCGGTCAATGGTGGGGGCGTGCGGCAGTTGCGGGAGGCGGGGATGGAGGTGGAGGTGGGCGTTTGTGAGCGGGAGGCGAAGCAGTTGCTGGCGCCGTTTAGGGTGCGAATGTTGCACGGCCGACCGTTTGTGACGGTGAAATGGGCGCAGGACGCGGAGGGGCGGATCGCGGGGAGCGGAGGCGTGCGGAGGCAGATCAGCGGGCCGGAGTCGATGGGGGTGGTGCACCGGCTTCGGGGGCGTTGCGGGGCGGTGGTGGCGGGGGGGGAGACGGTGCGGCGGGACGACCCGATGTTGACGGCGCGGGGGGGCGTGGAAGGGCGGAAGCCGCTACGTGTGGTTATCACCGGTGGTGAGGGGTTGGACCTGCCGGCGGGGGCGAAGCTGTTTCACTCGCCCGGGGAAGGGGAAGTGCTGGTGTATACCTCGCGCGATGTGATGTCGCGGGTGAAGGTTGGCTTGGGCGAGGGTGTGCGACTGGCGGGCGCTGGGGAGCGGCGCGTGGACCTTGGCGAGGTGATGGCGGACTTGTACAAGCGGGGCGTGTGGGAGGTGCTGGTGGAGTCAGGTGGAAGGTTGGCGGGGGCGCTCCTGGAGAGTGGGCTGGCGGACCGGCTGTGGGTGTTCGCGTCGCCGCGGTCACTTGGAGAGGATGGGCCCAAGGCGGTCGAGGTTGATGTTGTAAAGGGGGCGGAGGTCCGGTTGGGAGACGACACGCTCACTGAGAGCTGGAACCCGAAGTCTCCGGTTTTTTTAGGGGCCGAAGCGTCGGCGGATGTCGTGGAGATTCGAGGGGAGTTGCCCAAGAAGGGGCGGTAAGAAGTGCCGATAGACCAAATGGAACCCAGTGGCCCTCGGCCCTCGTGGTGGGCACTGTCCCCGATTAAGACCTCGCCCGAGTCGGCAGGTTTTTCCGGAAGAATCGGGCGAAATTTCCACCCATGATGTCGGTGACGGCGGCGTCGTTCATGCCGCGGTTCCGAAGGGCGGGGGCGAGTTTGTGGAGGTCGGCGGCGGTGGTGAGCTCGTGGGGGATGTGTTCCCTGCCCAGCCCGCCGTCCATGTCGGTACCGATGCCGACGTGGTGGTGATTGCCGGCGAGTTGGCAGATGTGGTCCATGTGATCGGCAACGTCGTCGAGGGTTGCGCGGCGGGTTTTGTATACCTCGGGGCGGAGGAGGAACTTGTCGAAGTAGTTAATCCCGATCACACCGCCGCGGGCGACGAGCGCCTTGATCATCTCGTCGGACAGTTGCCGGTCGGTGGGAACAAACGCCCGGCAGTTCGAGTGCGAGGCAAACACCGGGCCGGTCGCGAGGTCCAGTAGGTTCCAGAACGATTCCTCAGCC
>JBBRUM010000364.1:0-4138 GCA_038247815.1 Tepidisphaerales bacterium
ACGCCGGTTAGTGTCATGCCACCCGAACGGCGAAGCCGCCGTGTCAAACGGGTCAGTCAAGAGGGTCCGCCCGCCGTCGTTACGAACCTTGGTCGGCAGGGTACACGCGTGTACCTCGCGTGCGACATGTAGTCCGCCGAGTACACTACCTCGCCCGTCCGGGCGCTCACCACCAGCTCTTACCAGTGTGACCCGTCCTTAAGCTCCACCACCATCCGCCACGCCAGCTCGACCTTCGCCCGCCCACGCGCCACGTAAACCAGATTCGTCTCGATCGGCGTCGCCTGCAGCCCCGGTGCCGACAACCGAATCGACTTGCCCAGGTACGGCGCCACCGACACCTCCTTCCTCAGCACAATCCCCATCTCCTCGGCCACGTGTCCAACTGCCTCCTCAGCCGAAACCGCCGGATCTCCCACCTCACGCAACAACGCCCTGAACACCGCACCCGGACGGACGAACCCCGCCGCCGCCGACAACAGCCTCCCCGATCCGTCCACCGACCCGTTTCCCACACTGTTGATCACCGGCAGGCCGTTGAACGTCTGTCGAAGATACACGTGCGTCAAACCGCTCTGCTCGTCGAAGTACCGATCCGTCACCTCAGCCGTCAGAACCGCCGCGCGGGTCGTTCCAAGCTTAACGCTGTTGGCAACCAAAAATTTCTGCAACAACTTCGTCCAATCCCCCTTCTTCGCCGTGGTCAGATACTCCCCTGGCTTGGTGAACGCGACCTTCGTTGGGGCCCAGACATTGACCTCGGCGGGGTTGATCGGGCCATCGTGTTCATGGTCATGCCCCACCGATGTGGACAGCAATCTCCGCCCGTCCAACACCTTCATCATCGCCCGAGCCGACTTCGCCCCGCGCACACCACGAACACCGCCAACTACCTATTAAATTCGTCCATCTCCATATGTTTCAACGCCGCTTTAACCGTGTCAAACAATTCCACCACACTCGACGGGAAACTGAAAGTGAAACCCCGATTCGACGAGCCAAGAAACGCGAAGTGCACCGGATTCTGCAACCGCCCGCACATCATCCTTTTTCCATGAAAGCCCAACCTCGGACATGACCGATAAAGAACGCAGTCTTCCCGCCGTCCCCTGAGAACCCGAAAATGTATCTCCACCGACTTCTTAAACTCACCTTCCCCAAGGTCTCCATCGCCACCATTCCCGACTACGTGATCACACTCGTCATTGAAGACTCGAGGCAGGTCATTCCGGGCAGCCTCTTTATCGCCCGAACCGGCTCGAAGGTCGATGGAAACGCTTACCTAACAGACGCTTACGCTCGCGGCGCTGTCGCTGCCGTCGTCTCGGCACGCAACGACGAATGCAAGATTCCACAGATCGTCATGCCCGACCCCTCTTCCGCCGTCTCCCCTCTCGCCCATCTCCTCCTAGGCCAGCCTTCTCGATACATGAAGGTCTTCGGCGTCACCGGAACCAACGGTAAAACCACCACCGCCTACCTTCTTCGGCACCTTCTCAAGACTCTCGCCCACCCCTGCGGAATGATCGGAACCGTCGAAACCGACGACGGAAAGGTCCAGCGAGAATCCGATATGACCACCCCGGGAGCAGCCGAAGTGGTCAAACTCCTCTCCTCCATGCACGGCCACGGCTGCCACGCAGCCGCGATGGAAGTCTCCTCCCACGCCCTGCACCAACACCGCGTTTCCGCCCTACAGTTCGCTGGTGCCGGGTTCACCAACCTCACCGGCGACCACCTCGACTATCACGGTACGATGGAAAACTACGCCGCTTCAAAAGCGATGCTCTTCGACATGCTTCCGTCCTCCTCCGTCGCCGTCGTCAACGGCGAAGACCAGTGGACCCCTCGGATGATCCGAGACACCAAAGCCCGCGTCGTCAAGTTCTCCTTCGGAGGCGCCGGCGACTACCGCGCCAGCAACATCGAAGTCACCGCCGACGGCACCAAGTTCACCCTCCACGCCCCCAAGGGCACCGCCCAGGTCTCGATGTCCCTCATCGGCCGCCACAACATCGAAAACGCCCTCACCGCACTGGCCCTCGTCGGCGAGGTGTATTCCGTCACCCCCGACCGCCTGGCAGTCGCGATGAACACCGCCCGCGGCGCCCCCGGTCGTCTCCAGGCAGTCAAGGCCGGTCAACCGTTTGCGGTGCTGGTCGATTACGCCCACACCGACGACGCGCTCCAGAACGTCCTCACCGCCCTGCGCCCGCTGACCAAGGGCAAGCTTCGGGTGGTCTTTGGCTGTGGCGGCGACCGTGACAAATCCAAGCGCCCGCGGATGGGCAAGGTCGCCGAAACCCTCGCCGACGCCCTCTATATCACCTCCGACAACCCCCGTACCGAAGACCCCGCCGCCATTCTCGCCGACATCCAAGCCGGTTTGACCTCACCCCCCGCCAAGCCGACCGTCGTCGAGGTCGACCGCCGCGTCGCCATCGCCCTGGCCCTCAAAGACGCCGTCGCCACCGGAACCGCCCACGACGTCGTGCTCATCGCCGGCAAGGGCCACGAAAACTACCAGATCATCGGAACAACCAAGCAGTACTTCGACGATCTCGAGGAAGCCCGGCGGGCGTTGTCCAACTCCTGACCAAAAAACCTCAAAACTCACCGCTTTTCCCCGTCCGCGTCGCAACTCATCTCGTACACTCCAGCCGTAAGGTCACGATGAATCTCCTCCCGCTGGCGCAGCTTCGATCCATTGTTGGTGGCAAACCGCTCACCTCCGCCCCCGAGGGCTCGGTATTCCTGCGCGCAGTGAACAGTGACACGCGGCGTCTTGACCCCGGTTGCCTGTTCATCGCCATTCGCGGCGAAAACCACGACGCGCACGACTTCGTCCCGGCGCTCAGGGGCGTCTCCGAGGGCGGGCCGGTGGTGGCCGCGCTGGTCGAGCACGAGTGCAGTTCCTACCCGGCCGGCGTCTTCGTCCTTCAGGTGTCTTCCACCCGAGCGGCGATGGGCAAGCTCGCGTCTTTTGTCCGCAAACAGCTCACCGGCAACGTGATCGCCGTCGGCGGGTCCAACGGCAAGACCTCGACCAAGCACCTCATCGACGCCGCCCTCGCCTGCAAGCTCCGAGGCAGTATCTCCCCCAAGAGCTATAACAACGACATCGGCGTACCCCTGACGATCTTCAACCACGACCCGCTCTTCCACTACCTCGTCCTCGAAATGGGCACGAACCACCACGGCGAGATGAAGCTCCTCTCCGACATGGCCCAGCCGGACGTCGCCGTCATCACCTCGATCTCCCACGAACACCTCGAAGGCCTGGGCGACCTGTCCGGCGTCCGACGCGAGGAAGCCGCCATCCTCTCCGGGCTCTCCCCCAAGGGCCTACTCGTCGTCAACGGCGACGACCCCGAACTCATGCCGCACCTCGCCCCCTTCACTGGGCGGAAGGTGACCTTCGGGTTCGGCGAGCACAACGACCTTTTCGCCACGCACGTCCGACTGTCGGCTGCGGGAACGACGTTCAACCTCAATGCGTCGCGGCGGGAGGTGTTCGTTCCGATCCTTGGCCGCCACACCGCATCGAACGCACTGGCGGCCATCGCCGTCGCTCGGCGTCTCGGCTTGAGCGAGGACGATGTCGTCCAAGCGCTGTCCACCGCGACCGCCCCCGAAATGCGGCAGCAGCTTCAGACGATCGCGGGTATCACCGTGCTCAACGACGCGTACAACGCCAACCCCGCAAGTGTGCATTCCGCGTTGGAGACGTTCCTCGCCCTGCCCGTTCCGATCGGAGCGCGGCGAGTCGCCGTGCTCGGCGAGATGCGTGAGCTCGGCGACGCCTCCGACGAGCTCCACCGCCAGATCGGGGAGTACGCGGCCTCCCTCCCGTTGGACCGCATCGTCTTCGTCGGTCGCCAGGGCAAGCTCATGCTCGAATCCGCCACGGCAGCCGGGCTTTCCACCTCCCGCACCGAGTGGTTCCCCGACTCCGTGGCCGCAGCCCACCCGATCCGCTCGGAACTTACCGAGGGCGATCTGCTCCTCCTCAAGGGCTCCCGCAGCCTCCGTCTTGAAGTCGTCGCCCAGGGGCTCACCCCGTCCGACGCCCCGGCCCGCAAGATCGCCGGCTGATCTCCGACACGCCCGCCAGCCGAACCCCCTCCCGAAGCCCCCT
>JBBRUM010000365.1:0-4132 GCA_038247815.1 Tepidisphaerales bacterium
AAAGACAACGAACAGGCGCGCCGCGACGGCCGAACCAAGTTCGACAAGGCCGCCTATCGGCGTCGTTCGATCATAGAGAACGTCATCGGCTGGCTGAAGGAATGCCGCCGGGTCGCCACGCGATTTGAGAAACTGGCGATCCACTTCACGACCATGCTGCAACTCGCCATGATCCAAAATTGCCTGAGAATCGCGTTTTTAGACAGAGCCTAGATTGGAAACGTAGGGGATCTTGATCGGCAGTTGAGGAGCGGACCTTGAAGGTGGGGGAACCGTCCTCACTGCAGCCGTCGGAGACGTACGGGAACGCTTCGTTCGTGCTGACCATGCTGCTCAGGCCTTCGACGAGCATCTGTCGCTGTGCGGGGGGATTGGATTTCAACGCGGCGACATCCGCCAGCAATCGCATAATTTTGAGGACCTGGGTGTGTGTCGGCTGATTGGGAGGTGAGGTTGACATGATGTGGTTCAGCCGAAGGTGTTTCACATGTATTTGTCACAACAAATCTCCCAGCGGAAGAATCGTCATCCGCCAAAGTGCGGGGATTCTGGCCGGAGGGGATGGCTTGACGCGTCGGGGCGATTCGACACGCGGTTGGCATTTTCGCGGCTGGCACGGGAAATGCGATGTTGCCGGAAACCTCCGGCCCTTCTTCGAACCCTCGCCGCAGCACCGCAACCCGACGACCGTCGCCATGCAGCAGCCGTGTTCACCGGGTCGTCTTACGGGAGTGGCCGCAGGGGCGACAAACCGGTTCTAATGACGAAATGTGGCTGATGTGGCGAAATGCGTCTTTCGAGTGCCGTGTGCGTGTACTCCATGAACCGCGACATTTCAGCGCGGGATCAATCCGGCAATGAGATGTTCGGTGGAACACGAGAGATTTTTCCCGCAGCCCCCTAGAAGCCATACAACACCTTCACCGGCAACTTCCCGGGCTTCGCCCTCGACATCCTCGCTGCCGGGTGTCATTTCGTTCGGCTAGTTCCTTCCGCAACAAGGATGCGGGTGGAACCACTGTGCATTACGCTTCGCACCCGCATCGGCCGTCGCGCAAATTCAGCAGGTGTCCCCCCACCAGCATCGCGCTGCCGACCACGCTCACCGTCGTCCGCCACCACCCCAGTTCCTCCTTGCAGCACACGTTCCACTCCGACGCCAACAGGGTCATCAGCACCGTCGCCCACAGCCCTCCGATCACCGTCGCCCGCAAGCAACCGTGTCGTCGCAGTCCACGCCAAAACGCCCACAACGCCACCGGAACGAGCACGACCCCCAGCCCCGTGTGCACCCACCGCGAGCCCATTACTCCGACCACCGCCGGCAATACTGCCAGCACCACCGGCGTGACCACGCAGTGCACGCCGATCACCCACAAACTCATCAAGCGAGTTGTTGATGACCTAGTGGATACAGCGAAGCTGGCGGTCGCCACGATCACGGATGGTTCAGGGACGGAGGATGTCGCTGCGAGCCAGTACCTCCTCGGCGATCCGCTAGAACTGCTGCTAGAGATCTCTGAGCAAAGTGTTGATCTTCTTCTGATCAGCGACCTGCCGGGTTCCACGCTGGCAAGTTCGGCGGCGAGCGTGGCCGGGATCGGTAGCACGTCCTCCCGGCCCGACTTCGAATAGCAGGCCTTCACCCTCACGACGAGACCGCCCTCATCGTTGTCAAAGCTTGAACTCCCGAGCGAACTTCCGCCTTACCATGATGCTCTCAACGGACAGGATCATCCTGTCCGTTGAGAGCGCCCACCATTCTTGGGGATGTCCAAACCCCCTATCTCCGTCTACGGCCGAGTAGCCCGCCCCCAACCGCCACAGCCACCATTGCCACCCCCGGCTCGGGGATCACCGCCACCTGGAAACGATATTCATACGGAAACACCCCCTGCCGCGTCTCCTGAATCCACACGCTGTACGTCCCCTCCCCCAGCGGCCCGCCCAACTGATTGAGAATGTCCGTCCCAATGTCACCGGCCCCCACCAGGGCGAATCCCAGCAGGTTCCCAGTGCTCCCCGAGGTCGGATCCACCGTCACCTGCGGGCCAACTTCGATGCCGATGAACGACACCGACCCCCCCGCGGTGAATCCCGCCCCCACCAAAACCTGATCCAGCCGGTACCCCACCGGCACCACGAACGAAAAATAATCCCGATCCGGCACCCCACCCTGCGCACCGTAACTCCCGGTCACCGGGTTCGACCCCAACGTCAGCACAAAGGGCCCCGACGGTGCCAGCCCATTATTTGAAAGATCACCCGCCCCCTCCGAAATCAACGTCCCCCACGCTACCGAACCCGGCACCATTACCGCAAACACCACAACCGCTGCAGCTATTCCACGCATCGCAAGTCCTTCCAACTAGAGTCCAACCACACCACAGCGTCCGCGCGACACCCGTCACGATCGGCCGCTGAAACAACAATTCCCACTCGATATTCCAAACCGTTCTCGCTCAATGCTTCAGCACGATTCCCCGCCACAGATCAAGCGTGCATGAAGCCATCTCCGTGAACGTTTCCGCAACGGGAGAGACCGGGTACACATGCTGTCCCGCTCTCTCCCATGACAAAGAGGCTGTTACTCAACTAATCGCCGAAGGAGGAAAGTAACAATTGCCCTTTCTTCTCTGGAAACGGCGGGCCGCCCGCGGAGATCGCCGTCAGATCAACGGGCGCGGCGGCGGCTCATGAGTAGAATCGCTGCCGGGAGAAGGGTGAGACCGGCAGCCGGTTCAGGGATCACAGCGAAGGAAATCCGACCGATGGGCCTATTGGCGGTGAGCAGTGAACTGTTGAAATTGTAACCGGCAGCAGTCTGCAGACCGTTAAAGACTGAGAGATCCGAGTCGAACAGGACGACACCATTTTCGTTGACCCGTTGGTCGTTGATGCCGTTGACAAGGAAGGCTGCGTTGGCAGGAATGTCCAGTTCCGACCCGGAATCCCAGATTTCGCGGTTAAGCTGAACAATAGAGGTAAGGATCAGATTGCCAGCGTCGTCAAAGATCCGGTATTCGTCGGGGTCATCGTTGCCGATGAACTGGTCGTTGCTGGGAACCACCATCGAGGCGAAAGTGAAGAAGGGGTTGGCGGTGTCGACGTTGAAGATGGCGGAGTTGGAAGCACCCGGGACGAAGGGCCCGCCGGTCGGGCCTGTAAGGCTGCCGGTGTTGGCGTTGGGTTCAGCGGCGGCAAAGGCAGGAAACCATGTCGACCCAGAACCGCCCTCGGCGACAGTGACGATCGGCGCATCGGCGATGCTCGGGAATCCGAGCAAAAACCCAGCCGAACCCACGTTGAAGGCGTCGAAGGTGCCGTTGCTGAAGCCGAAGCGCAACGGGGCAAACGCAAGACTGTTTTGAGGGGCCAGATTCTCAAAAGTGACCTGAATCTGAACGGGGATCGCAACTGCCAAAGGGGCAACAGAAGCCACAGCCACAGCAAATACAAAGGCGGGAACGCGCATCTCATTCTCCAATGATGGGAGCCAGAAAAAGAACAGGCCGGCGACCACGTTGGAGCCGGTCGATCAGGAACCCTTCGAAGCCACCAGGCACTTCGGGTATCCTGAACATCCCAACTATGCACTTCACGGCCGGTTTATTCGTTGGATTCACGAGAGACATTCGGCGATGCGAGAGTGTCATCGACTTTCGAGGAAAACGTGGCCTCGCAAGCCGTCATCATCCCGGGGGCGAACCATGTTGAAGTCCACGCGCTAAACGAGTGGATGTTGCTAACGCACAATCCTCGTTGCCGACCGATTTGTTCCGCTGGCCGAGCTGGACTCTCCGCACCTGTTGGCAGCGCACCTGACAAAAAACGCCGGACCCCCGGCAAGGGGTCATCCATCTCTTGGAAAAGATGTGTCGCCCCTTGGACCATTCGGACTGAATGGCGCGGCCAGCATCTACCTTCAAAAAAATTACCTTTAAAAAAATCGCTTCAGGTCAGCGCCGATTAAACAGGTCCGCCTATACTTGCATGTACTTAAGCTGTTTTTCCCTGTTTTGCCAGTAGTTTTCGCAGGGTTGTTCGGGGTTGGGTCATGCGGGTGTATCTTTCTTTTCGTCGCTTGATGGCTCGCGGCTCGAGTCGTCCCGGGCGGTTGGGATTGACGATC
>JBBRUM010000366.1:0-4126 GCA_038247815.1 Tepidisphaerales bacterium
CTTCGAGGATGGCGGCTGATAGGGTGAGGGGGAAGAGCTGGTCGGGCGGCGTTGCGGGTCGGGGGGCGAGGTGGGGGAGGACGGAGAGGGTGGGGAGGTCGGTGCAGTCGAGGTAGCGGAAGACTTCGGGGGTGAGCTGGAGGGAGCGCAGGAGGTTCCAGGCGCGTGTGCGGGGTTCGGGGGCGGGAGATGAGAAGATGCGGCGAAGTTCGTCGCCGACGCGTTCGGGGGCAATGCGGCGGAGGTGGGGTGCGTTGCGCTTGATGGCGGCTGCGGTGGGGGGGTCAATGGTGAGGTCGAATCGGGCGGCAAACCGGACGGCGCGGAGGAGGCGGAGGTGGTCTTCGGCGAAGCGGCGGTCGGCGTCGCCGATCGCGCGGAGGACGCGGGCGGCGAGGTCGGCTTGTCCGGAGACGAAGTCGATGATCGACGGGCTGGCGTCAGCGTCAAGCGGGTCTAGGAAGAGGCCGTTGATGGTGAAATCTCGGCGGAGGGCGTCTTCCTCCGGTGTGGCGAAGCGGACTTGGTCGGGGCGGCGGCCGTCGGTGTACGAGCCGTCCGTCCGGAACGTGGCGACCTCGATCTGGTAGCCGAAGATGCGGACGAGGATGACGCCGAAGGCAGCGCCGACGGCTTGGGTGTTGCGGAAGACCCGGCGGACGTCGGCGGGGGCAGCCGAGGTGGCGACGTCATGGTCTTTGGGGGTGAGGCCGAGAAGCTGGTCACGCACGCAGCCGCCGGCGAAATAGGCGACAAAACCCGCGTCGCGCAACCCGCGGAGTACGTGCAGCGCGGCGTCGCGGTTGGTGGGAGGCGGGGAGGGCATGGGGGGAGCAAGTGTATGGGTCCGACGGAGAGACCGCCCATGAAGGGCACGAAAAACACGAAGGTAAAGCAGGGATATTGGGCGGGACTACCCCGCTGACGGAAGGGGGGGGAGTGGGGAGAGGAGTTCGATGGTCATATTGCCGAAGGTAAGCGTGCGGGTCAGGAGCAGCGAGGGGAGGGCGAGACGGTCGTTGGTGTCGTGGCGGAAAATGAGCAAGCCGGTGGGCGTGAGCGACGACGCCAGCCGAAGCGCGAGGTCTTGGAGGTGCTCGGGCTGTTCGTTGACGAAGCGGTAAGGGGGGTCGAGGAAGATCAGGTCTCTGCCGGCTGGGCCGAGGGTGGCAGGGGCGAGGCGGAAGAGGTCGCCGGCGACGACGTGGGTGGAGTCTTGGACCTTCAGTGCTGCGATGTTGCGGTGGAGGGCGGCGAGGGCGCCACGGTCGGCATCGAAGAAGACGGCGTCGAGGGCGCCGCGGGAGAGGCACTCGAGGCCCATGGACCCCGTTCCGCAAAAGAGGTCGGCGACGCGGGCATCGGGGAGCAGGGGGGTTAATACGTCGAAGAGCGACTGCTTGGCGCGGTCGGTGATGGGGCGGGTAGTCTCGCCGGGAGGGGCTTCGAGCTTTCGGCCTCGGTGTTCACCGGCGATGATGCGCATGTCCGCGGGAGGTTAACCCGATGGTGGGGGGATGGGGAAGGTTGTCGGGCGAATTGGACGGATTAGACCGGGATCGACTCTGTGGTTATGTTGCGGTGAACTATGGAATGTTTGTGTGACAAGTGTGCCGCGCTGTGCTGCAGGTATTTCGCGTTGCCCCTGGAAAACCCGAAAACGGCGAGGGATTACGACAACATCCGCTGGTACCTCATGCACGACCAAGTGGTGGTCTACATCGAAGCCAAGCAGTGGTACATCGCCGTGCTGACCAAGTGCAAGAACCTCCAAACGGATAATCGGTGCGGAATTTACCACACCCGTCCACAGATTTGCCGAGGATACTCCACCGACAACTGCGATTACCACGGCGGGGAATACGACTTCGAAAAGCTCTTCACCTCAGCGGAAGACCTGGAAACCTACGCCAAGGAAAAACTAAAAAAGCGCAAGCGGAAAACAATCGTCAAAAGGAAACGAGCGAAGGACGGGAAACTCAAGGTCGGCTTGCCGGTGGTGGGGTAGTGCTGGCGGGGAACGCGGGGGGGGTGAGAGGGTGTGTGGCTGGCGTGGCGGATCGGAAAGTGCATTACGAGGCGGCGTTCGAGGCGTATCTGCGCGAACGGGGACGGCCCTATGTCGCCGTCGACGAAGCCAAGCGGGCCCTGTTTTCCACGGCAAAACTGAAAAGTTTCGACTTCGTGGTGTATTCGCCAGTGGGGAAAAACTTGCTGGTGGACGTCAAAGGGCGGAGCTGCCGGGACAGGGAGAAGGTGCGAGGGTTTGAGAATTGGGCGACGGAGCAGGATGTTGAGGATTTGGGGCAGTGGGAGCAGGTATTTGGTAAAGGGTTCTCGGCTGTGTTCGCGTTTGTGTACTGGATCGAGTGTCCGATGGTGGTGGAGGAGGGGATGTTCGAGTTTCGGCAGCGGTGGTATCTGATGATGGGGATCGACTTGGCAGAGTACCGCGAGCGGATGCGGCGGCGGAGCCCGAGGTGGAAAACGGTGTGTTTGAAGGCCGAGGACTTTCGTTCGCTTGCCCGTCCGATCAGCCACTGGTTATGATCAGGCGATGTTCAGACGAACCGCAACGGTACGAAAGATGGTATTGACCGTGTTGGTGGCGGCGGGGGGGCTGCTCATCACGCCGGCTTCGGCGCATGCGCAGGAGGACGATGACGGAACGCGCCCAGTGACCGACGCTAGACTCGAAGGCCTCACCGCCGACGGGAACTCAACAATTGACGTCACCAAGCCCGTGCCGGACAGGTCGTCGCTGACGTGGTTCGTCCTCGGAGGATTCGCACTGCTGGCGGCGGGGGGGCTGTTCAAGGACAGTCGACGGACCCACCTCGATTAGGCAAGCATTTCCGAACAAACGAAAACCAATTCAACAGGAGCTTATCTATGTCGCAACTTTCCCGATCAAAACGCCGCAGTCTGGCGGTTTGGGCGCTGGTGGCGGTGAATGTGGTGCTGGGGATGTCGCTTTTGGCCAGGTTCGGCAAGGAGAACACTGCCGTCGCGCAAGTGGGTCGACCGGGGGATTACCTCGTCGTTCCTGGCACGGTCGTCGGAAGCACCGACTCGGTGATCTACCTCTTGGACATGACCAACGGCGTGCTCGGAGCCATGTCGTTCAGCGCCCCGTCCGGCCAATTCGAGTTCCTCCAGCCGATCGACCTCAACCGGTTGTTCGACGAAGCCCAACGCACCGGCGGACCCACCACCCCCCAAAACGGACGAGTCCCCCGGCGGTAGGGCGCGTTTTTGCCCCCCCGCTGATGTTTGCGCGACACAAGATTGCTGAACAAGACTTTGGAGTAATTCAAATGCATCAGAAGACATGGACGATCGGTTTGCTGAGTTTGACCGCAACGGTGATGGCGACGGCGTTGCTCGTGGCACCGTCGTCGACGGAAGCCCGCACCGCTGGGGTGGTGGCGCGTGAGCGGGATTACACGCTCATGACCGCACAGACCAGCGGCGGGGGAGATGCGGTTTACGTGATGGACAACCGCCGCGGGGTGATGGCGGTGCTGACGTATGACAACGCGTCGCGTGGACTGCGGCTGCGTGGTGCGGCTCCGGTGTCGCGGGCATTTCCGGGTACCACAGCGGCTCCAGCCGTGCCGGGGCGGTAGCTACCGGGAACCCGGTAAAGGTTGGGAAGCGGTGAAAGAGCGGCCCGAGCGCGGAGCAGCATGAGACTCTCCGTGCCCGGATTCATTTGACCAAGCATCGAAGTCAAAATCGTGCTCTGCCCCTCCCCCGCTGTTTTACATAACATGGATTATCGGACCTTGGAACTGGCGGCGGGGGGGTTCGAAAACCTAGTCGCCCGGGCACTACGGGAGGCGGGAACGTGGTGAGTCCAAGACGAGTGGGGTTAGGTTTCGCCGACACCGGGCACGCCGGTTTGGGCGGCGTGGAACTTCTGATGCAGGGTGGAAAGCTTCCAGTCCATGGTGTTGACGACCGACTCGGCT
Organism: Tepidisphaerales bacterium; assembly: GCA_038247815.1. Lineage (GTDB taxonomy): Bacteria > Planctomycetota > Phycisphaerae > Tepidisphaerales > Tepidisphaeraceae > JBBRUM01. The sequence continues at coordinate 3,975 of JBBRUM010000366.1, forward strand.
TCGTAATGGGACACCCCGGCGTGCAGTTCGTCGTCCCAGCCGGAGAGTTCGGGTAGGGCCCAAAGATCCTGAATGGCGGAGGCGAGGAAATCGGGGTGGGGTTTGTAGAGGGTCGAGTCGTGGAAGTGCGGGGGGACGATTTCGGGGTAAGC
>JBBRUM010000367.1:0-4126 GCA_038247815.1 Tepidisphaerales bacterium
AAAATCCCGCCTAAACCCACCCCCCGCGTCTCAACTCCCCAAAGCCCCGCATGGACATGCCGGGCTTTGGTGAGCTGAGACTCGGGGCGTGGGTTTAGGCGGGATTTTCGGCGAGGAAGGCGTCGACTTCGGCGCGGGTGGGGATGGAGGGTTGGGCTCCGAGGCGGGTGACGGAGATCGCGCTGGCGGCGGAGGCGAATCGGAGGGCGGCGGGGAGGGGGAGGCCTTCGACGAGTGCGACGGCGAGGGCACCGCAGAAGGTGTCGCCGGCGGCGGTGGTGTCGACGGCGGCGACTTTGAAGGCTGGGAGGTGGATGTCGTTGCCTGCGCCGAGGAGGTAGACGCCGGCTGCCCCGAGGGTGATGGCGACGAACTTGGGTCCGCGTTTGAGGAGTTCGGCGGCGGCGGGGCGGGCGGTGGCGAGGTCGTGGACGGGGAGGCTGGTGAGTTGGGAGGCTTCGTGTTCGTTGACGACCAAGCCCGTCATTTGGGAGGAGACGGGTATTTCGGTGGTGCGGACCGGGGCGAAGTTGAAGAGGACGGGTACGCCGGCGTCTTCGCAGAGTTGGAGGATGCGCTGGAGTGTGTCGACGCGGATTTCCATTTGGAGGATGACGAGGTTTGCGGTGCGGATGAGGCCGGCGTCTTTGTCGATGTCGGCTGGGGTGAGGGCGTAGTTGCTGCCGGGGGCGACGGAGAGGTAGTTGGCGCCGTCTTTGTCGCACATGATCAGTGCGCTGCCGGTGGCGAGGTTTTTGCGGACGATGATGTGTGAGGTGTCGAGGTGGTCGGCTTTGAAGTTGGCCAGGAGTGTGGGTGCGTAGAGGTCGTCGCCGAGGGCGGTGATGAAGGTTGTTTTGTGGGCGGGGCCGGTGCGGGCGGCGGAGACGGCGGTGTTGGCGCCTTTGCCGCCGAAGGTTTGGAGGAACTGTGCGTCGGTGACGGTTTCGCCGCGGGCGGGGAGGCGGTCCATCCGCATGACGAAGTCGACGTTGGTGCTGCCGATGACGAGGATTTTGGGCATGGGGGGAGGGGTAGTGAGTAGTGAGTGGTTAGTAGAAGGTGGCGGGGGCGGAGGTATTTGGGGGATTGAGGATGGCGGCGGTGGAGGTTGTGCCGATGCGGGTGACGCCGAGGGCGATGACGCGGAGTGCGTCGGCTCGGGTGCGAATGCCGCCGGAGGCTTTGACGCCGACGTGGGGGGCGGAGTGTTTACGCATGAGGACGAGATCGGCATCTTGCGCGCCCCGGGCGAGGAAGTGGCCGTCGGGCTGTTTGGCGTAGCCGAAGCCGGTGGAGGTTTTGACGTAATCGACGCGGAGCTCGGAGCAGAGTTCACAGAGCTTGATTTTGGCGACGTCGTCGGTGAGGAAGTCGGTTTCGAAGATGACTTTGAGGACGCCGTTGCGTTCTTTGGCGACATCGCGGACGGCTTGGATGTCGTCGTGGCAGTGGGTCCAGTCGTGGGAGAGTGCCTTGCCGATGTTGATGACCATGTCGACTTCGGTGGCTCCGTCGTCGAAGGCGATGCGGGTTTCGAGGGCTTTGACGGCGGGGGGGTGGGACCCGTGGGGAAAGCCGATGACCGTGCCAATACCGATCGACGTGCCGGAGAGGACGTCTTTGGCGAGGCGGACGGCGTAGGGCTTGATGCAGACGGAGGCGAGGGGGAAGACGCGGACGGCGAAGAGCTCGGTGCGGAGTTGGGCGTCGGTGAGGTTGGGGTGGAGCAGTGCGTGGTCGCAGATGGCGACGATTTGCTCCGGGGTGATGGTTTCGGGGTTGAGGGGGGTGTGGGAGAGCTTGGGCATGGTGGGGGGAGTTTAGCCGCGAAGGGGGAGTTCGGGGGGGATCTACATGCGGCGGAGTTTGGCGAGGCGGTGGCCGGCGGATTCGAGGGTTTCGGTTTTTTTGGCGAACATGAATCGGACCTTGCCCCGGCCGGGGTTTACGCCGGTTTCTGGGTCGGGGGCGTAGAAGCTCGAGGCGGGGACGGCTGCAACGCCGATCAGGGGTATGAGCAGTTCCTTGACGAAGGCGTTGTCGTCGTCCCAGCCGAAGGGGGCGCAGTCGGTCATGACGTAATAGGCACCTTGAACTTCGGCGAACTCGAAACCGGCTGAGGCGAGGTGGGCGCAGAGAAGCTGTCGTCGGGCGGCGTACTTGTTGACGAGGTCGGAGTAGTAGGCGTCGGGGAGTTGCATGGCGGCGACGGCGGCCATCTGGAGGGGGTGCGGTGCGCCGACGGTGAGGAAGTCGTGGACGCGGCGAATGCCGGTGGTGATGTGCTCGGGGGCGATGGCGTAACCGAGGCGCCAGCCGGTGACGGAGAAGGTCTTGGAGAGGCCGGAGATGGTGATGGTGCGCTCGGCCATGCCGGGGAGGGAGGCGATGGAGAGGTGCTTGCGGCCGTCGTAAAGGATGTGTTCGTAGATTTCGTCGGTGATGGCGAGGGCGTTGTGTTGGATGCAGAGGTCGGCGATGAGCTGGAGCTCGGCGGGGGAGAAGACCTTGCCGGTGGGGTTGTGGGGGGTGTTGATGATGATGGCGCGGGTGCGCGGGGTGAAGGCGGCGCGGAGTTTGGATTCGGAGAAGGACCAGTCGGGGGGGGAGAGGTTGACGTAGACGGGGACGGCTTGGGCGAGCTTGGTGTCGGGGCCGTAGTTTTCGTACCAGGGTTGGAAGACGATGACTTCGTCGCCGGGGTTGAGGGTGGCGAGGAGGGCGGCCATCATGGCTTCGGTTGAGCCGCAGGTGACGGTGATGTGTTTGTCGGGGTCGAGGTGGGGGATGTGGTTGAAGGAGGTTGCTTTGCGGGCGATCTCGGTGCGGAGGGCCGTGGCGCCCCAGGTGATGGCGTATTGGTTGTAGCCGTCGCGGAGGGCGCGCTCGGCTGCGGCGATGATTTCGGGGGGCGGGTCGAAGTCGGGCATGCCTTGGGCGAGGTTGATGGCGGAGTGCCGGTTGGCGTGGCGCGTCATTTCGCGGATGACGGACTCGGAGAAAAGGGTAACGCGAGTTGAAAGTGAGGGGGTGGGGGGCATGATGCGGCGGTGGGCGTATGGGGGTTGTGGCGTTGCTGGATTGTTTTATAGGCTGGAAGGGTACTTGGAAGGCATACGGATACTATTTCGATAGAAGTAATATGGGTTGGGGATTGATTTGGGTTTGGGGAGGCGCTTAACGTGGGAAGTCATGGCGCTTCTTCCCCACATGTGTTCGCGGCTGGGCTGTTTGGCGTGAGAGATTGGCCGTGGTGTTGGCGTGTGGGTTGAAGGGTTGGGCGGGGTCAGAGGAGGCTGTGATGACTGAGGAATTGGAGCGAGGTGTGGGTGCGTTGGCGGACGAGAGTTTGGACGGGGTTTTTGAAATTTATCGAAGGCATGGGTTTGACGCCGGATACCACCAAGCCTTGCGGGACCAGCTGGAGGGGCTGGTTCTGCAGGCTGAGGTGTTTTTGCGGGCTTCGGGCGGGGGGGCGGAGGGGGAGGCGGCGAGGCGTGGGGTGTACGGTTTTGTGGGGCATTTGGAGAAGGTGTTGAGTGGGATGTCGCCGCTGACGTGTGGGGAGGGGTTTGCGGGGGGCGAGGGGATTTGAGAGGGGGTACACTCGGGGGATGCACAATACGACGGCGGTGGAAGTTTCGGGAGTTCGCGTAGAGGGGGGGGATGTCGGGAGGGTGAGGCTGGGGGGCGGGGTGGAGGTTGTCGGGGAGAGGGTGGTGGTGTCTGGGGCGGGGAAGAACATGTGGCTGGGGGAGGACGAGTTTTACTTTGTGTCGAAGGCGGTGCGGGGGGACTTTTTGTTGACGGCGAGCATTGGGTTTTTGGGGGTGGGTGTGGATGCGCACCGGAAGATGGGTGTGCAGGCGCGGGTGGGACTGGGGGCGGGGGCGGTGCACGTGACGGGGGTGGTTCACGGCGACGGGATGAGTTGTTTGCAGTTTCGGCGGACTGTTGGGGCGATGACGGAGGAGGTTCGGGCGGAGCTGGAGGGGGCTGAGACGGTGGAGATTGAGAGGAAGGGCGGGAAGTTTGTGGTCCGCGTGGCGAAGGCGGGTTCGCGGGGGGGGATGTGGGAGGAGATGGACGTGGAACTGGGGGGGCAGGCGGGGGCGGAGATGGA
>JBBRUM010000368.1:0-4106 GCA_038247815.1 Tepidisphaerales bacterium
AGGACATGATTTTGCCGAATTCTCTCGCGACGTGGACCGCGTTGTCGATGGTCGCGCTCCTGGCGGGTGGCGGGCGTGGATAGCCGACGGTGGCGGAATCCACCGACGAGGTGGCCCCGGTCGCTCGGGCGGAGAAGAAGGGGAAGAAGGCGGTTCTCGCGCCGGGCGACTCGTACACGATTTGCGAAGGGGTGGAAGAGTCGTACCGCTGGCCGGTGGTGCTCTCGGGGCTGTCGCGGCCGGAGGGCCTGAGCGTGGACGACCCTGACGTCTTCGCGCGGACGGGGTGGACCACGCCGGAGGTGCTTTTGACCTTGGACGGGATTCAATTCGAGGGGAAGTACGACCCCGTGACGGTGATGGCGGGGGTCAACGACCGGATCCGCGGCGGTATCGCGGGCAACTATCGGCGGAACGTGCGGGCGATGCTTGCCAACGCGCGTTCTCAGGCGACGGCGGGGGCGAACGAGGTGCTCGTGGTGAGCATTCCGGAGTGGTCGCCGACGCCGTTCGGATTCACCGGGGCGCAGCCGGGAACGCCGGGCGAGATCGACGCGTTCAACGATGCGGTGAAGGACGGGGCGGCGCTTGCGGGAATGGCGTGGGTCGACGTGACTGCGATCCCGCGGTCGATGCCAACGGAGACGGTGGAAGACGGGTTGCATCCGGCGCCGGTGCAGCTCAAGGCGTGGGCGGAGGCGATTTTTCCGGCTGCGCGGGGCTTGCCGGGGCGGGGTGCAATGGGAACGGGGTAACAAGGACGGGAGTCGGATTACTTGAGTTCCGCGAGGTCTTTCTCGGCGGCGGCGGCGGCGGTCGTGCCGGGGTACTCGGCGAGGAGTTGCTGGTAGAACTGTTTGGCTTTGGGGATGAGATTGGATTTGCGGTAGCTGCGGGCGGTGGTGAGGAGTTGGTTGGGGGCCGGGCCGGAGGTTGCGTCACGGAAGCGGCGGGTTTCGGCGGGGGTTTTTTCCCAGTTGGCGACACGTTCTCTGGCCGTGACGGCGGCGGGTGTGGTGGGGAATTCGGCGAGGATTCGGCGGCAGAGTTTGTAAGCGCCGAGGGTGTCGAGGAGTTCCTCGTGCTCGGCTGCGGCGGTGAGGAGGTCGTCGGCGAGCGCGGCGGGACGGTCTTGTTCGATGCGTGCGCGGAGGTCGGGGTCGTCGGTGAAGGAGAAGAGTTGTTCCTCGACGCGTGCGCGGGCGGGGGAGTCTTTCAGTGCGGTGACGGCGTGTTCGAGGATGAGAACTGCGGCGGCGATTTTGTCCTGGTTGAAGAGGGCTTCGGATTCGTCGATGAGGGATTTGAGTTTTTCGTCGAGGCTGAGGGTGGCGGCTGAGACGCGGGAGGCGGTGGCCGGGTCGGTGCGGGATTCATCGGGGAGTTCGGCGAGGTATCGGGCGGCCGAGCGGGTGCGGCCGGCGGCGAGCATTGTTTCGGCGATGGTGAGTTTCTCGGCCGCGAGCTTGAGGGACTCGGCGGGGACGAACTCGGGCGGGGTGAGTTCGAGTTGCTCGCGGAGGGCGTCGCCGAGCTTGGCTGGGGGTACGTCGGCGCTGACGACGCGGAGGCGGGGGTCGAGCAGAAAGATGCGTGAGGTCCCGGGGGCGACTTTCCAAAGTTTGGCGACGGGCGCGTTGCCGGTTTTGGCGTCGAAGTGGACGGGGAATTGGATGCGCTGCTCGGCGAGGAGCGTGGCGAGCTGTTGGGGGTTGTCTCCGAGGGCGACGCCGACGGCGGTTACGCCTTGGCCTTCCATGGAGGCGGCGTGGTTGCGGACGGCTTCAAGAACTTTGTCGGAGTTGGGGTCGCCGGGTTTGAAGAAGAAGACGACGACGATTCGCCCGCGGAGTTGCTCGAGGGAACCGCGCGACTTGTCGATGCAAATCCACGCGAGAGAACGCGGCGGGCCCGGGGGCGGCTGCGCCGCCAGCGCCAACCCGCCGCTGTACTGCTGGGTGGCAAGAGTCGCCAAGACCGCGACGGAGAGGGCGAGGAAGCCCCGTGGCAACAAAGGTTTTGAAAGGTTTCGTCTCATAGATTGAACAAACGATAGGCCGACGGAGACAGATTTGATCATCACTGATGTTCGTTTTTGGTAGTTGTTCTTCCAAAATTGATTGTACCTTCGTCAGAATCGGAAAACTTGACGCGAAAGCCCTGCCTGACAGTTCCATTTCGGCGACCTGGCGGGCTTCGCGGGAACGGTTATCGGCACTGTTCCACCAAGGAAATCGGTTGCAAGGTGCTGATGAATCACGTAGATTTGCAACGGCCATTTGTTGTTGGGCCGATTATATTTCAGCGAATTGTGGAGAACATCATGGGTAATGGTAATCAATGGCGCCGGGCGTTAGAAGGTGATAGTGTTCGCGGGTTTACTCTCGTTGAACTTCTTGTGGTGATTGGGATCATTGCTTTGCTGATTTCGATTTTGCTTCCGAGCCTCGGTAAGGCGCGGCAGCAGGCAAACTCGGTGGCGTGTTTGTCGAACCTCAGGCAGATCGGCAATGCGATGGTGATGTACTCGAACGATAACAAGGGTGCGTTCGCGCCCGGGTGGACGTCGCAGGATCCGGTCAACTGGTGGGTGAAGGTTGGGAAGTATGTCGGGTTGAAGGAGGCGACGGATCCGCTTCCGAAAGTCTTCGTCGATTATGACACGGTCATGCCGACGGTGTTGGTGTCGTGGTACGACCTGAACCGGACCAACGGCTACATGCTGCATCAGCTCGTGACCAACGGCGATCCCGGGAACAACATCAAGCCAATGAAGATGACGAAGATTCGTCGCCCGACCGAGCTGGCCATCGCGTGGGACGCGCCGCAGGTGGGCAATGCTTGGGGTAACGACCCGGCGCTCCAAGGGGTTTATCAGCCGTTTGACGCGGCGTGGATGTTGGGCGACACGGAAATGTGGGCACCGTACTGGATGGATTGGCCGCTGCCGGATTGGTACACCGCGACGCGTCCCGGCCCGAACCCTGGCCCGAACACGGACCCGGCAGACCGAAACCGTCCCTTCCCCACGGCCACCGGCGAGGACGCGGCGTTCATGCAGGTTCGCTTCCGCCACCAAGGGAACAAAATCGGCAACTTCCTCTTCGCCGACGGACACGCCGAAAGCCTGCGGTACAAAAAGTTCGCGTACGGCGGGTCGGAACTGAGATGGGAAAACCTCTGGGTGCGGTCGCGGTAGTTGGAGCGTCGACGCGCTACGATGAAGCAATGCGTGTCACAAGGGCGACTTCGCCGCGGTCACACCGTTTTTTGAACTTTTTCCTCTTGAGGTGATGCGTGGGTGTTCGAGAAATGTTGAACAACAACCCGGCCTTGGGCGTCTTGCCGGCTGTGGTTCTCATCGGGGCGGCGGGGATGTTGTACTGGGCGCTTCGGCCGGAGTCGGGTCAACCGGTGGTGCTGCCGCCGAAAGCGTTTTTCTCCACGGATGACGGAGCGACGACGTTCTCCGACGACTTCAGTCGCCTCGCGCCGTTCGACAAAGGGGGCAAGCAAGCGGTGAGGGCCTATGTTTTCAAATGCCCCGGCCAAGACGAGAAAATAAACCATTTGGAGCGCTTCACCCCCGAGGGGAAGAAGATGCTCGAAGCCCAACGCCAGACGACCGGGATGCCCGACGTGGGCGCGGTGAGGCGGGCCAACATGGCAGAACGCGAGGTCAAGAAGCCGGGAGAGGCAGCGTGGGTGCGTGGGAGCGAGCTGGCGAAGGCGGGAATGATCGCGTCGCCCTCGAAGTGCCCGGACGGGTCTGTCCCGGAGATGGTGGTGGCGGAGTAGGGGCCGTTCTCTGGCGTGGGGGCTGCCGTGGCGGGCTGCCGTGGCGGGCTGTGGTGGCGGGTTGTGGTGGGCGGGAAGATCGTGCCGGTGTGTTTGACGGTGGTGATCGCGCTTGCCGGGCGGGGGCTGTTGTGGGTAACGGCTGGGGGTGTTGGTTAGGCGGCTCGGCGTGGAGGGAACAAGTGAGCAGGCGGGGTCGTGATTGGGTTTGGTCCGCGGCTTCACCGTCCCGGGTCGTTCTTCGGCAAGGACGGTAAGTTCGACGGTCACGGGCAGCGCTACAACAATTCGGTCCGAAGTACCGAAAA
>JBBRUM010000369.1:0-4102 GCA_038247815.1 Tepidisphaerales bacterium
CCTCATTTCCGTGCTTCTGACAAGAGCCGCGTGATTCTCACGGCGTCGCATTTTTGCGGCGAAGTGGTTGGTTACCTGACGGTGCTGCGTAAATCCGTTCGCCGCGATCTCGGCCAGCGTATCCATGGGGTCCAACTGTCTGAATTTTCGGACAGTTCGCATCGCGGTCCAGTAGATCGTGTAGGGGATGTTTGGCTTCCTCACCTTGGGCGGAAAGAACTTACTCGTGTAGTACATTTCGCTGAGATGATTGGACTGCTCCTTGACGGCGCGGGCGATGTCGATCGGACGCAGTCGAAACTTATCGATTAGCGTAACCAGCGCATCACCAAGTTTCAGCTTGCATTGGCGTTCTGATCGAAGGAGCCGATTCACACCCTGAATCCGCCTGGCAATGGCCGGCTCGGAAAGTCTGTTAGCAGACTTTTTTGCCAGTCGACGCGCACCCCGCCCAAGTTCATCGACGGGATACGAGCTCGCGACGTAGATTGTGGCGCTTGCCATCTACCAACTCTCCTTGATAAGACGTTATCAAAGCGCGGTGTTGATTGCCAGCGTATGAGCCGACTTGGGTTCCACTGAGTCAATGTTTTGAGGCGCGTCGATCCCGTCTACAAGAGCAAAATGACCGCGACTGCTGACAGTCCTCGGCAACCGGCCATGTATCCGTTGTTCAGGCTCCAGTAGTTTAGTGATCACCCCCTTGACCTAGGCCGACACCCGCTTATAGACGTTTTTTGAGCATTCTAGATTCCTCTTTGCGGGTGGTTGACGGACGACCACCCCTCACCCGCCTTTGCGTAGCCGGGCGACGTGCCCTTCAAATCGTAGCCGCACCCATTGCCGTGGAAACACCAAGCGGAACAAGTTGAGCGACCACCGGCGAGCCCCGTACTCGTTCCGACCCAAGGCATTAGCAAGGTCGCGCAAGATGGTGATGGCCGACAGCCGACCTCGTAGATAAACGACATGAGTCATCGGAACGTAGTAAGAACCGTCCGAAGGCTCACCCCCTTCAACGCCCGTAATGTCCAGCACTGGCGGGGTCACCCCGTAAACCTTGCAGATGTCGCCGACGAACACGTTGAACTTGCCGATCCGTTCGTCCTCGCTGCCAGACCACGGTTTTGACTTCTTCAGCTTCCGAGCGGCCGCCAGCACCCCCATCCTGAGTTTCATGGGCGGGTGGAGGACGTCATCCGGCGATCTCTCGCCCGAGGAGTTCCAGAACTGGATCGTTGGGCACTGGCATATCGTGCCTTTGAAAAGGAACAGATCGATCCACCCGGCACCGTTCCCCGAATCGATCCCGGAGCGTGTTCTCAAAATGTTCTCATATGTTGGCGACCTCGTTCTCGATCCGTTTTGCGGGTCTGGGACCGTGCCCGCTGTTGCTGCACGCCTGGGGCGCAGATGCATTGGCATCGACAACTCGGCCCGGTACATCGAGCAATCCAGAGCAAGGGTTGAAGCGGTGACGCGATAGGCTCAATCCGCAGCGCGACGCCGAGCCACGTGCCCCTGAAACTCCAACTTCTCGAACTGTGTCGGGAAGACACGCCTGAAAAGATTCAAACTCCAGCGGCAAGCGTCGAATTCGCCCTTACCCAAGGCATGGGCGAACTCGTGCAAGAGTGTGATGACCGACAGCCGACCTCGCAGTGCGATCAAGTTCATCATGGGCATGTAGTAGCTGCTGCCCGACGATGCTTTTGCATCGACGCCGGTGCTGTCGATGGCAGGCGGCTGAATGCCGTAGACGCCACTCAAATCAGCGACGAGTTTGGTGAATTTGGCGATCCGTTGATCCGTGGTTCCGCGCCACGGTTTTGACACTTTGAACTTCGCCATTGCGGTCAGCGTGCCTGCCTTGAAGCACATCGCCGGGTGAAGGCATTCTTGAACGTCTGCCGGATAGTCGGGGTCAGAGTGGAACATACTCCTGTTTGATGGAGTTACTCCCGCGAGAATCGGAGATGGCTCCCCCAACTCTGACCCCGCGTCAAGGGGATTCATCCCGCGAGGGTCTCCTCGAAACGGTAGACGCCCCAGCAAGCAGGAGCCTCTGAAGCGTTTCTGAACAAGCGGTGATCGCTCATTCAGGGTCGGTATTTGGCGATCTCGTAACCGCCTTCAGTACCTTTGCCAGTCTGGATCTTGGACGCGGTCGTGGCTTCGGCTGGAAGGGTGTCCGCAGTCGCGGAGCCGGCAACACGTCGCTCCCGTCCTCCCCCGCTACACCGGCACCAAGACTCCATCCACAATCAACTTGTCGCGGAAGATCTTCAGGGCTCTCGTCAGTCTGCTGTAGTCCTCGTCGATGTAAGGCGTATCAGCGGCGTTCAGTGCGTTGGCTTTGTACTGGTGCATGGCGTCCGATCCGTCCAGTGACTTGATCTGGGACGCCCCGATCTTCCGGAACTGCTTGATGCTGATTACGCCGGAAAGGCCGAGATTCCGAGCGGCGTCGAAAAACTTCCAGCCCATAGACCGATACTTGTGGGGCGTTCCGAGCTTGCTGAGGAAATACATACCAGACGGGTTATCCCGGCGGGCGCGGAACTTTTCCATCAGTCTCTGCGTCTCCGGCCAGACGTAAATCGTCGTGGTAAACAGGTTCTGATGCTTCGTTCGCTCGCGGCGGCGGGTGATGAACATCTCGCCGTCCTGATACGGATTGCCGTGGAAGTCCGTGATGTACTCGAACCGCAGGCGTGCAAGGTCCACTTGGTAGTAGCCGAAGTTGAGGAACATGAGGCACCACAACCGCAGACGCTCGTCTTCGTGTTGCAGAAATGGCCGGAGTAGGTCGGGCTGGTAGCGGACGATCTTCGTCGGCTTCGTGAACTTCACTCTGAACAGGTCGTCGACGTCGTCAGGGAGGGGTACCTTCAGCCGCTTGAGCATCCGACTGAACGCACCGGTGTAGTTCTTCGACGTACGTTCTGATTTTACGTGGTTCGGGTTGCACCAGAACTGGACGAACGATTCGTAATCCGCCCTGGTCAGATCGCACAGCCGCTTGGTCACGTCGATGGGCTTGGTTTGGCGGCAGTAGTTCTTGTTCATCGCCAGCCCCGTGATCAAGTTCTGCTTGTGGCGTTTGAACGATTCCTCGTTAATTCCCTTGCCGCCATGCAGGCCGATGCGTGCCTTCTGCTGGGGCAGGTAGCGGTCACACGCCTGTTTGATGGTCAGGATGAAGATCTCGGCCTTCTCTTTCTCGGCTTGCAGGGTGAAAGCGGCAACCGGATACAGCGGTTGTAAGACGACCGGAGGTAGCGGCTGCTGCGGAACGACAACTTGAACGGCAGTCACCGTCCGTTCGACCGTCTTCGCCCACACCGCCTTGAACCGTCCAAGCAGTTCCAGCTGTTCGTTCCGGCGACGAGCCTGTTCTTGGTCATACGCAGTTCGCTGTTCATTCCGAGTTGCAATCCAGTTCTTTCGGACTTGGAAGTACTTGTCCGTCGCTTCGACCCGATCGCAGCCCAGGTAGTGCGTGGTTCGCACCCGTTTGGTGGTCTTGTTCCCATTCGGTTCGACCTCGTTGACGAGGTGGTAACCCATCTCTGCGATGAATCGCTTGCTCGGCTTGTGCCAACGCGGACCTGGCACGTCCTGTTCTGTCTCTGGATCAAGTTCGAAAAGAATTTGCGGCATGTGTGACCTCCTCCCCACGGGGTCGGATGCGCCGACGGAAATCAACAGCGATTCACACAATCCGCAGCGGGGGGGGAGCAGTCGTCGCCCCGAAGTGGCGGCGGGGGGGTTCGCCTCTAGAAGTAATGACAACGCCAACGCCCTCTTCCCCTGTTCTTACCTGCAACTTCAAACCCCTTACCTGCAACTTCACCCCCCCTTTTCTCTCCCTTTTCCCCTCTCCCAGCCCTCCCTACACAACCCCCGCCAACCCGCCTTAACCCCATTCTCTGCCTATATTTAAACAAAAAAACCGCCCCCTCTCGGGAGCGGCTCTTTCAGTGCCCAGGACAGGATTTGAAGCGATAGTATCACTGTAACTTGTGCTCCAAAAAGCGGTTGCGCGTGTTAAATCTGAGGGTTTACCTGCAACTTCGACGGTCTTACCTGCAACTTCGAG
>JBBRUM010000370.1:0-4087 GCA_038247815.1 Tepidisphaerales bacterium
GATATGGTGGGGCTATGGCGAGCGAGTCGGAGAAGGCGGCGGCGAGGTTGGTGGTGGTGGGGTTCGGCGGCGACCAAATCCCGGCGTCTTTGCGAGGCTTGCTGGAGCTCGGCGTCTCGGGCGTCGTGCTCTTCGCCAAGAACATTCCCGACCCCGCAAACATCCGAGAGCTCACCGGCGCCCTCAAGGCCTCACGCGCCCAAAAGCTGCTCCTCTGCGTCGACCAAGAGGGCGGCCGCGTCGCCCGGCTGCGCGGCGAGTTCACTCCCGTTCCGTCGATGCGCATGATCGGTGCAGCCAAGACCGCCGAAGACCTCGCCCACCACGCCGGGGTCGTGCTGGGCGCCGAAACCCGTTGGGCCGGGTTCGACGTCGACTTCGCGCCCGTCGTGGACGTCGACTCCAACCCCGCCAACCCGGTCATCGCCGACCGATCCTTCGGCGCCGACGTCAATCAAGTTTGCGCCCTCGCCGCCAGGCTGATTCCCGCCATGCAATCGCGCGGCGTAGCCGCGTGCGCCAAGCACTTCCCCGGCCACGGCGACACCGCGCAGGACTCTCACCACGACCTCCCCCGCCTCGCCCACGACCTCGCCCGCCTCGAGCGCGTCGAGCTTCCTCCCTTCCGCGCGGCCATTGGCGCCGGGGTGGCTTCGGTGATGTCCGCGCACGTCGTCTTCGAACCGCTCGACGCCCGTTTCCCCGCCACCATGAGCCCGCCCGCGCTCGGCGGAATCCTCCGCGATCGGTTCAAGTTTGACGGCGTCGTCTTCTCCGATGATCTGGAAATGAAAGCCCTCGCCAACCACTTCCCCCTCGAGGAGCAACTGCTCCGCGGCAGCGCCGCCGGTCTGGACCTTTTCACCATCTGCCACTCGGAAGAGCTTCAGCGCAGCGCCATCTCGATCCTCGCCGGCGCGATCGACCGCGGTCTCATCCCGGCTGAGCGCGTCAAGAACTCGCTCCGGCGCATTGATTCCCTGACCGCACGGTTCGCGGGGGGCGTCGGTACCGGCACCCTCGCCGACGTCCAAGCCTCCGTCCGCCCGAGCATAAACGCGCTCAAGTCCGTCGGCGCGTACGCACCCACGAAAGACCCCACCAAGTTCAAGTAAACCACCTCAGCCGACCCGGCGTCGCCGCGACACCACCAGCCCCACCACCGCCATCGGTACCATCAACCCCGGCTCGGGAATCAGCGCCGCCAGCCCCAGCGGCTGCCCCTGTCCCGCCAGCCCCCGCTCGAACAGCGCAATGTCCGCCGTATTGATCAATCCGTCGTAGTTGAAGTCTCCGTTGGACCAGCCCGACAACGCCGGGCTCGCCAGCCCCGCCGTCAGCCGGGCCCGGTCTTGACCGTCCACCACGCCGTCGACGTTGGCATCGCCGTAGTAGGTGTAAATTACCGCCGCCGCATCCGGCGTTAGTCCGCCGAGAGCGTTCGCCGACAGCTTGGGCGCGAGGTTCAACGCCAGCAGTTCAAACAGCGGTTCGTCCGCGCGGAACACCAGCGCCAGCGCCTCCTCACCCGTGGCTCCCCCCGCCCCGCCCGCCGACGTCCCGATCCCCGCGCCGTCCCAAGTCCCGCCTGCGTACCCTCGCGTCAGCGCGTCGCGCGTCGGCTGGGCAGCTCGAACGTCCGCCAGCACGAGCATGTCGCGCCCGAGGTCCAGCACGCCCTCCGCCGAGTCAAACGACAGCGAATACCCATCCGGCACGACTATCGCCCCCGGCCCGGAAGCCGTCTCCACCCTCACCCGCCCCCGCACCGACAACTGTCCCACATACGCCGCCAGCCCCACGTCCCCGGGCGACCCCGCCGCGGCAATCGCCAGCGTCGCCCCGTCGTCCACCAGCGACTGTACAAAAGGGTGCCTGTCCCTGAGCACCAGCGCGGGCCCCCCAACCGACCGCGCCTCGACGCTTGCCCCTGGCGACACCACCAGGCTGCTCGGCGTCAGCCCCATCTCCGTGCGGAGCGTTCCCGATCCTGAAACGCCCACCGCGCCTCCCTCGATCCGCCGCACCGACAAGAACGACCCCGCCGGCACGCGGATGTCCGTCGGCGCGCCGCCCGCCACGACGACATCCAGCGTGTGCGAGCCGCGCAAGACGCCGATCGTCCGCGTCTGGATCTCCGGCGTCGCCAGCGGGAACGGGCTGCGCTCCGTCGGAAGCAATCGCCCCGCCCCGGTGATCGTGTACGGCACGTCGCTGTCCAGTCGAAGCTCGGTGAGCGGCGTGTCGACGTCCATCTGGATCGTTCGCGGGCTTGTCGCCTGACCGAGCACCGCCAGCGAGTCCGGGCCGCGCGGAACCGGCCCAGTCCACCGCGCCGCGTCGTACCAGTTCCCAGCCGCGTCCCCCACCCAGGTCGTCGGAAACGTCCAGCTCGTCGGCGCGACGTCCGCGAAGCTCGTCCCCACCCGCAGGTCACCGAAGCCAACCCGGTCCTCCCCGAACGGCGACGCCTCGAACGACACCGTGTCCCACCGGGCCAGCCCCCGCGGAGCACCGATGTCCCCCCGCGCGATCTCGGCCAACACGTCCGGCGACGGCTGGGCCAACTGCGTCGGGGCAGGCGGATTGACGTACATCGAGACCAGCGTCGAATCCACCCCGTACTGCAGCCTCAGCGCGTACAGATTCGCCCCCGACCTCGGCTCGTAACGGGCGTCCCCCGAGTGCACGCGCTGGCCCGTAGTCAGCATCGACCACCCCTGGTTGAACGCCCGGACCCCGAACGATGAAAACTGCGACGTCGGCCCGGTCGAGTCCGAGAAGCCAACGTTGACGGACGCGAAGCTGTTCGGCGTGAATTCCAAGGTAAAGGCGATCCACAGCGTCGCCAGCGGAACCGCCAACGCCCCCCCGTCGTCCGCTATGAACCCCGACAAACTCGGGTCGACAAGATTCACCCTCCGCGATACCACCCCCGTCGCACCTCTCGCAACCGCCTGCGCGTTGGCCCCAAACAGCCCCGGCACGGTCGCCGTCTCCCGCGGCCCAAAGAGCTGCAGCCCCGGCACCTCACCCCCAGCCGACATCCACGGCGCGGCAAACCCCGCCGACACCGTCTCACTCCCCACCAGCGGCGCCGGATATCCCGCCCCCGACGACAACAAAAAACTGTCATGCACCAACACCCCACCCCACACCGGCAGCGCACACAACACGATCCCCCCAGCAACAACCGCCGGCGCACGCATCCGCATTTCAAACCACATGGCAACCTCCTATCATCGGCGACGCTCGCCCGCACCACACCCAATCACACGACACCAGACTACAAATAACCGATCACCCAAAGCAATATAAAACAACCTTCGCATGAAAATATCGGCCGAGGACCGATGCGTTCATGAGGTAAACCCCCTCGCACTGCCTCGCCCGACCCCCCTATTTCTCCGGAGGAATCAGTCTGCCCTGCGGGTCCGTCTTAGTCGCCGACTTCGCCAAGGCAGACCGTAGCGGCGCGTCGGTGATGTGCTCCAGTCGTTCGGCAGAGCCGTGGACGTGGTCCACGCGGATGTTCGCGTTGTCGGCTAGAAACGTCTCCCACAGCCGATGACTCCGCAGGAGCTTTCTCGCCTGCTCACGCCCCGTTTCCGTCAGGTCCCCGCCGGCAAGTTCGCCCGAGCGGTGCAACAGCTTTCGCGCCACCCACCGCAGCATCGGTTTTGCGGCCAGGGGGTCTCGACGCACCTCCCGGTTCGGCGCTTCCTCATCGCGGTAAAGCGTCGCCAGCACGTCTTCCATGGCTTCGTCCAGCCGCAGCAACCACCGCCGCCCCAGCCGCACCGCCACCCCGTTCGTCGGCGAGAACACCACGGCCACCGCCAGCAGCCCCCCAGCCGCCACCGCCATCATCCCGCTGGTCATCGTCGAATCCATCCCGAACAACCGCGGCACCGCGATCGCCCCCCAGTGCCCCACCACCGCCGACAACACCGCCACCCCCACCGCCGTAAACAACATCGGCACTAAACGCTGCGTGAGCAGCGCAGCCGTCGCCGCAGGCACGATGAGCATCGCGACCACCAGAATACTGCCAACGGCTTGGAAGCTCGCGACCGTCGTCAGCGCC
>JBBRUM010000371.1:0-4044 GCA_038247815.1 Tepidisphaerales bacterium
AAGTGTTCGTTGTCTTTTTCGGCGACGGCGCGGGTGGGGTGGACAACGCCGTCTCGATGATTAGGCGGCGAATACAGCGTGTAGAGCTTCATGGGAACGCTTGCGGTGTTGATGATGTTGTGGTTCGTCCCGGCGGGGACGAGGACGGCGAAGCCAGCGCGGATGGCCGTCCGAACCCCGTCGAGGATCGCCTCGCCGGAGCCCTCCTCGACACGAAAGAACTGATCGAGCTTGTGGACTTCCGCCCCGATCTCCTCCTGGGGCTTAAGCGCCATGACCACCAGCTGGCAGCTCTTGGCCGTGTAAAGCACCCGGCGAAACTCTTCATTGTTTAGGCTGAGACTTTCGATGTTTTGTACGAAACCCTTCATGACCGAACCTCATTGGTAAATATTCCAGTACACACATACGCGTTGTAGAATCTTTCGCGTCGCAGTCCTGACCGGCGTTTGGCAACGGAGCACCGCTGCGAAAAAGACAGACGGCATGAAGTTCAAGAAACTCATGCGACGAAAAAGTCAACGTGATCGCACGCTTAGCGGTGCCCAAACACGTCGGCTTACTCTTCGACGGGTCACTCGGCAAAGCCGGGTTACCCTTCGTCTCGTTTTCCGAGAATTCAATCGAGCCGTAGATCTAAGCTGGCACTGAAATGACCTGCGCTGCGAGTGGCCTGAACAATTCTAGCACCCGCCGCGGGAAAGGGGCACTAAATCCGTATAGACCTTGTTTGGGCGGATGAACCACTCGCCGGGGTATCGGCTGGAGGCACGGAGGGCACGGAGGCGTGTGTGCGGGGCGAGGGAGAAGCTGGGGGGCGGACGAGAATGGAGTCTATCTTCCCGTGGGGCAAGTCGAGCTGATTTGCCCGACTTTTCGGATGCGCCTTTGTGTCTCAGTGTTTCAAGCCGGTACTGCGGTGGGTGGTGTTATGGGGGTGACGAGTGTTACGGGGGTGACGGGGGGGATGAGGTGGTCGAGGACTTTGGCGGAGCAGAGGACGCCGGGCATTCCCGCGCCGGGGTGGGTGGCGGCGCCGACGAAGAAGAGGCCTTGGATTCCGGGGGCTTTGTTATGGAAGCGGAAGTAGGCGGATTGGGAGAAGACGGGCTGGATGGAGAAGCCGGTGCCGTGGTGGGTGTTGAGGTTTTTTTCGAAGTGGTCGGGGGTTACGTAGAAGTCGTCTGTGATGTGTTTTTCGAGGTCGGGGAGTTCGGTGCGGGAGAGGTAGGCTACGGTGGCGTCGCGGAGGGCGGGGCCGAGTTGGGCGTAGTTCAGGCCGGACTGGTTGTTGGGAACGGGGACCAGGACGTAAAAGGATTCGCAGCCGGGGGGGGCCATGGAGGGGTCGGTGGCGGTGGGGCGGTGGAGGTAGACGGAGAGGTCTTTGGTTTCGAGGTCGAACTTTTCGAAGAGGCGGTAGATGAGCTCTTTGTAGCTTTCGCCGAGGATGATGGTGTGGTGGGCGACGTTGGCGTAGGTCTTGGTGGTGCCGAAGTAGAGGACGAAGAGGCCCATGGAGTATTTGAGGGGGGCGAGCTTGGAGTGGACGCGGCGGGGGGCGATGCCTTTGGCGTGTTTGGGGTCGAGGAGGCGGGCGTAAACGGCGGGGGCGTCGGCGTTGGCGACGATCAGGTCGGTGGAGAGGTCGGCGGGAAGGTCGGCGGGGAGGTTGGTAGTTGGTGTGTGGGGGGTGGTGGAGGGGAGGAGGGAGACGGATTTGACGGATTGGTTGGGGTGGAGGTTGATGGTTGAGACTTCGGCGCCGAGGCGGATGTCGATGCCTTCTTCGCGCATGAGTTTTTCCATGCCTCGGACGATGGCCCCCGTGCCGCCCATGGCGAATTGGACGCCCCATTCGCGTTCGAGGTAGAAGATGAGGGCGTAGATGCTGGTGGTGTTGAAGGGGTTTCCGCCGACGAGGAGGGGTTGGAAGGAGAAGATGCGGCGGAGCTTTTCGGTTTTGAAGTATTTGCTGCCGAGCTGCCAGACGGTGAGGTAGTTTTGGAGGCGGATGAGGTCGGGGGCGCACTTGAACATCATGCTCGGCTGGTGGAAGGGGACGGCGCCGAGTTTGGTGAAGCCTGTTTCGAAGATTTTTTTGGAGTGTGCGAGGTATTTGTGGAATGAGGCGGTGCTGCCGGGTTCGACTTTTTCGAGCTCGACTTCCATTTGGGCGAGGGTTCCGCCGTAGTTGAAGTGGGTGTCGTCGGCGAAGCGGATGCGGTACCAGGGGTATATGTCGGTGAAGGTGACGTAGTTTTCGCGTTTTTTGCCGAAGAGTTCGAAGAGTTCGTCGAAGAGGAACTTGGCTGTGATGACGGTGGGGCCGGCGTCGTGGATGAAGGTGCCTTGGGGTGTTTGGCGGTGGTATTGGTATGCGCGGCCGCCGAGTTGGTCTTGTTTATCGAGGAGGGTGACGTGGTAGCCTTTGTGGCGGAGGCGGAGTGCGGCGGCGATTCCGCCGAATCCGGCACCGATGACGATGGCTTTGGGCATGGCGAGGGAGGTTAGGGGGATTCACCACGGAGGCACAGAGACACGGAGAAGAAATGAAAGGAGAGGTGAGAGGAGATGGAGGGGGAAAGGAGAAACGCGGCGGGTTGGGTGCGGTCGCGTTTCTTTGGGTGGGGGGGAGGGGGAGCCCCGGATGTACACTCGGGGCTTTGGGAGGGCGGTGGTGGTTGGGGGGGATTATCGGAGGCGGCGGGGGATGAGGAGTGCGGGGGTGGTGGGTTCGGGGATGTCGGCTACGGCGCGGACGCCGAGGTCGGGGTGGTCGGTGAAGAATCCGTCGATGCCGAGGTTGAGGTAGAGGAGGGTTTCGGCTTGGTAGTTGCCGGGGGCGGTGAGGTCTGTGCCGATGCGGAAGGGGGTGGAGAGGAAGTTGTTTTCGGCGCGGAAGGTGTAGGCGTGGACTTCGAGGTTGGCTGCGTGGGCGAGGGTGACGGTATTGGTGGGGCTGCCCAGGACGTTGCCGGGGCGGGGGATGAGGAGGTCGCGGGTGGGTCCGATGCCGAAGGCGTAGTCGTTGATGGCGTCGAGGCCGGCGGCGGTGAGGAGGTCGGCGTAAGTGCGGGGGTCGCCGCCGACGACGAAGTCGTAAGGGCGGGAGGCGCCGCCGCCGAGGAGCTGAATGATTCTGAGGTTGGTTTGGGTTTTGAGGTACTGGAGATTGGCGACTTCGAAGGACTGGATGAAGACGGGGGAGGTGGCGGCGTTGGGGTAGTTGGCGTGGAGGATGGAGACGACGGCGTCTTCGAAGCGGGCGGGATTGGTGCGGTTGGCGGCGTTGGTTCGGAAGAAGGTGGGGTGTTTGGTTTCGGGGTAAATGCCAATGGTTTTGGCGGGGGTTGAGCGGGATTTGGCGAGGTCGATGACTTCCTGGAGTGTGGGGATGTCGAACTGGTCGTTGAAGGCGACGTTGGCGGGGCGGATGGCGGGGATGCGTTCGCGGGCTTTGACGCCGTTATCGCGGAGCTCGGCGAGGGTGAAGTCGTCGGTCCACCAGCCGTTGACGATGATTCCGTCGACGACACGCTCGCGGTTCTTGCCGGCGAAGAATGGGAGGGTGGCGATGTTGGAGGTGGTGAATTCGTTGCTCGCGGGGAGGGGGTTGCCGTTGAGGGAGACGGCTGCGAGGAGGGGCTCGTGGCGGGCGATGGGGATACCGTCTTTGGTTAGGACTAGGTCGGGCTCGATGAAGTCGGCGCCTTGGTCGATGGCGAGGGCGTAAGCGGCGAGGGTGTGCTCGGGGCGGTAACCGGAGGCTCCGCGGTGGGCGAGGACGAGGGGTTTGTTGCCGGAGAGGGTGTTGTAGGTGGGGGTGGCCAGAGGCGGGGGGGGGACGGCGGTGAGTATCGCGAGGGTGAGCATCGAGAGGGCGCGGAAGGTCATGGTGTCTCTGTTAGGAACGAGTGCGACCTTTGGCTGGCTTGGGGTGCGTCGGGGGGAGGATGTGGGGCGGGGATTGGGGGATGGTGTGGGGCGGGGATTGGGGGATGGTGTGGGGCGGGGATTGGGGGATGGTGTGGGGCGGGGATT
>JBBRUM010000372.1:0-3996 GCA_038247815.1 Tepidisphaerales bacterium
GCCGCCACCGCGCCCCCCGCCCCCCCCGTGTCTCCCCCCCCGTCACCCTCCGCGTCCCCCCCTGCCGCCTCGCCCAGCCGGACGTCCCCCGCCGTAATGAGATCGGCTGTCACGGAGTTGTGCACGCCTTCGATCCGCAGGAGTCGGCGGACAAGCGACTGCGGCTCGATGATCAGCGGGTCGGTGGGCAGCGTCGTTCCCGCAAGAACGACCGTGCCGCCGGTGCGGGCGATCGCCAGCGCGGCCCGCGCCGTGTGCACCGTCCCAGCCAGCTCGACGGCGACGTCCACGCCGACGCCGCCGGTGGTGGTCTTGGTGAGCGTCTCCAGCTCCAGGAGGTCGGTGCAGGTGTGCGTCGCGCCGAAGTCCATCGCCGCGCGGGCGCGGGCGGCGTCGCGGTCGACCGCGATCACGACCCCGGCCGCGTAATTCCGCCGCGCCATCGCGCACGCCGTCAGCCCGAGCACGCCCGCCCCGAGCACCGCCACCGCCAAACCCGGGCGGTTCCGCCGCGCAAACCCCGTCCGCAGCGCTGCCGCCACCGTCGCCGTCGAACAGTTCGCCAGCGCCATCACTCCCGCATCCGCACCCTCGGGCAGCTTCACGATCCCCGTCCCAGCCGACAGTAGCACCACCTCGGCTAGCCCCCCACGAAACGGCATGTCCCGCGACACCCGCTCGTGCCCGTACTTCACCAGCACCGCGCACTTTTGGTCCAGCCCGTCGCGGCAGTTGACGCACTTCCCGCAGGACGCGGCCACGGTCCAGGTCACCCGGTCTCCCGCCTCCAGCGCATCCCCCCGGGCGTCCACCGCCTGAGCCCCCGGCCCGAACGACATCACTCGCCCGACGATTTCGTGCCCTAGCACGGTGGGCGTCGGCTCGGCGCGGCGGCCGGCGTGGGTGTGCAGGTCGCTGGAGCAGACGGCGCAGCACTCGACGCGCACGAGCGTTTCCCCTGTGCTGGGGGTGGGGATCGCGGCGCGGATCAGTTCCAGCGGCTGGCCGGGGCCTAGAAACAGCGCGGCGAGTGCGGTGGTGTCGGTGGTCATGTTCGGGAGTCACTCTCGGCCCGGACGAGCCCGGGCAGGGCGCGAATGTCGTCGACGATCGCGTCGGGGTGGTGGGCTTGGAGTTCCTCCCGCGTGTGCGACCCGTTGAGGACCCACAGCGTAAGCCCGCACCGCGCGGCCAGTCCCATTTTGATGTCGCTCGGTGTGTCCCCGATCTTGATCACCCGCGCGACGTTTGTCACCCCCAGCTTCTCCATGAGGTGGTAGATCATGTACGGCGCAGGCCTGCCCGCCCGAACCTGGTCGCAGCTCGTCCAGGCGTCGAGCAAGCCCGCCCGCTCCCAGCCCACCCGCTCGATCAGCGCGGCGGTGACGCGAACCGAAAACCCCGTGTCCACCCCGACGAGCACGCCCATCGACTTGAGTTCCGCGAACACCCGCGACGCCTCGGCCAGCTCGACTGCGCCCGGGTCGGCACCGTAGTGGTGGATCATCCGCTCTTCGAAGTCGGCGAGGAGTTCGAGGACAATCGGGTCGTCGGCTTTGCTCGGCCAGCCGTGTCGGGTGAGCACCTCAGCGAGGCCCACATCCTTGGCCCGCCCGAGCAGCGTGTTGGCTTCGCCCAGTTCGATGTCGAGGTTGGCGTGGCGTGCCGGGGTCTGTCTGAGGCAGAATGTGACGTCGTCGCGGTCGACGACGGTCGTTCCGGCGAGGTCGAAAACAACGAGATCAAATGCGGATGGGCACACGCATCGTTAGAGACGGCAATTCTGTGAGCGCCGGCCACGCCGCTGGGTAAAGGTTGTGTTAGGCGGGCTATTTTTTCGCGATTGCGCGGGATTCGGGTGTGTGCGCATGGCGCTGGTTCGGGGACATGCCCGCAGGGACGGCCCAAGCCGCGCGACCGCCCCGAAAGCAGATTATCGGGCTTGAAGATTCCCGGTTCCGCGAACCGTATGGACCGCGGAAATTCGATCTTCAACCTGGTCGCGAAAGGTGATCGGTCGAACATTCGGCCGGGTCGTGACCGCGCGGCATTCGCGGGCAATTTCAGGGTTTTCAAAGGTGCAAACATGGGCAAGGTATTGAAGGCAACATTCGGTCGTCGTGGATTGGCAATGGCCGCAGCCGCTGTCGCCATATGGACGGTCGCCCCGGCGATGGGAGCACTGGTTTACATCAACTCCAGCCAAGCCACCATCAACTCCTCGCTCTCGACCGCGGGAAACGCCCGCTATCTCCTTTCGCAAAACAACTACGACCAAAACATCCAAGCCGGCGGCGGTTCGGTCACCGGCAACAACATCAGCGTACATCACATCGGGGGCGTCTCGGCGTTGAGCGGTCGCCAGTTCACCTTCTCGCTCGAGAACCGCGCCGGACAGGGACTGCTCTTCAACCTCAGCGCCCCGGCAACGTCGAGCCGGTCCGCAGTCAATTCCACCCTGGCATGGGGCGTGTTCTCGCCGAACATCACCGGCCAGTCGCCGACCATCGGCGGGTTCGCCCCCGGCGAGTCGTTCAATGTTCTGTCGCTAGCGGCCCGGGCGGACCGCGAGCGCGCATCAATGAGCGTCTCCGAGCTGATCTTCACCTCACCCAACGCATTGGTCGCGGACGGCGCTTTCGCCAACGGAACCGCCGTGCCCAGCTCCCTGACCACCGTCGGCACCTTCACCCAAACCCTCGTCTCCGACACCAACCTCGCCGGGATCGACTGGATGCTGACCGGAAAGCTCACCGGCATCCGCGACATCTCAGCGTCGGGAGAAGCATCCGTCGCGTTCCAGATTAATCTGATAAACGCCAGTGTCTCAGCGCCGGTCGTCCCCGAACCGTCGACGGTCGCAATGAGTCTGATGGTGGCCATCCCGCTCCTGCTCAGACGACGCCGCTGATATGTAGATCAGGTTAAGAACTGTGAGGCACGCCCCAGAACGGGGCGTGCCTTTTTTCAGTCCCCGCGAGCACCCCCGCGCCAACAAACCGGGGGCGTGGGCGTATCAACAACTGTCATGCGTAATCTTTCCGACTTGCGACGGCGTGCTTTCACCCTTGTCGAACTCTTGGTGGTCATCGGCATCATCGCCGTCCTGATCTCGATCTTGCTTCCGTCCCTCGCGCGGGCCCGCGAGCAAGCCCGCGCGGTCGCCTGCGCCTCGCAAATGCGTCAACTCA
This sequence comes from Tepidisphaerales bacterium, assembly GCA_038247815.1. Taxonomy (GTDB): domain Bacteria; phylum Planctomycetota; class Phycisphaerae; order Tepidisphaerales; family Tepidisphaeraceae; genus JBBRUM01. Next base: position 3,192 of record JBBRUM010000372.1, read on the forward strand.
CCTTCGCGTGGATGAACTACGCCGCCGACAACGGCGGACTCCTCCTCGACGGAGGGACCAATAGCGGAGCCGCCACGGGCACCGCATGGGTCAACGAATCCGCCGAGACGCCCATCGAGTCTGGAAGTCTTTACAAGTACATCCGCCAGAAAGCCCTCTACCGCTGCCCGTCCGAGGTGCGCGAGGAGTACAAATGGTCCTACGCCATGATGCAGTTCGCCAGCGGGCCGCAAGCGACGGGCGTGTGGCGAAAGCTCACGCAGATCCGGGCGGCTGAGCGGGCCGGCGTGTTCATCGAGGACAATGACAACCGCGGCGCCGTGCTGGGAACCTGGATCATGGGTGCCCCGGACCCGCTGGCCGATCCCGCCATACCCGTCACCCCAACCCACTTCGTCGATATGCTCGCCAACTGGCACAGGATCGGCCGCATCGGTGGAACCAACATCTCCTACGCCGACGGCCACGTCGCCACTTACTACTGGCAAGACCGCCGCACCACCGCCCACACCGTCCAAGAGACTGAATCCCCGTCCGCCATCCAACCCGACAACCGCGACCTTCAATTCCTCTCCGGAATCTACAGACCCCGCCGATAGGCCTCGGCGGACACCTCTCCCCCCCCGCCATAACCGCTTCAGCGGACATGTCCCCCTTCCCACAAGAACGCCCCCACCCACACCGCCGCCACCCCCAGCACGACAGTCGGCAGCACGTACGGCCCCGCCTCGCCCCACCGCCCCGACTCCACCAGCCCCACCGTCTCCCTCCCGAATGCCGAAACCGTCGTGTACCCTCCGAGCAC
>JBBRUM010000373.1:0-3986 GCA_038247815.1 Tepidisphaerales bacterium
CGGCACGCTGAAAATGCGCGTTGAGTCCGGAAGGGTTGGGAAGGATCCAGAGCGCCGCGCCGGCGAGTGGGGTTGCTTGGAACCCGAGCTGCGCACGGGGAAGGGCGAAGGCGCCGCGGTAGGCGGTGATGCCGAGAATCGCGACGGCGCGGGGGCGGTAAGTGCGGACCTTGTCGAGAAGTGCGCCGCCACCGGCGAGGAGCTCGGAGCCAGAGAGCTCATCGGCCCGGGCCGATGCGCGGGGGACGATGTTGGTGATACCCAACCCGAGCGGCAACAGCTCGAACTGGTCGCGGGGGGAGAAGAGCCGCGGGGTCAAGCCGCCGTCGTGCAGCGCGGGCCAGAACCTGTTGCCCGGGCGACCGAAGTGGCAACCGATGGCTGCGGAGTACAAACCGGGGTTGATCCCGACGAAGAGCACTCGCAGGCCGGGGGCGATGACGTCGGGGATGAGCTTGGTCTGAGCGGCGAGGAGGTCGGCGCGGTTGGGTCTGGGTGGTGGTCCGGGCACGGGGGAGGGTAGAGGGGCTTGCCGGGGGGATACACTATGGGCGTGGAGTATGCGTGCCCGAGTTGCGAGGGGGTGGTTGCGGACCCGGCTGGGGACCGGTTTGGGGCCGTGGTGTGTCCGCGGTGTGGGGCGGTGTTTTCGGTGCCGGAGGGGGAGGAAGAGGTAGGGGAGGTTGTTGGCGAAGGGGGGCAGCTGTCGGCTGCGCGGGTGCGGGCATTGTCGGCGCGGAAGCGGTCGCTGATTCGCACGCGGACGTATGTGGTGGTGGGGATGGTGGTGTGTGCGGTGGCGGGGGTTGCGCTGGTGATCAAGGGGGGGCAGGGAATGGCGGCGATGGGGACGGTTGGGTTGAGGCAGATGGCGCTGGCGGGGGCGGGGCTACTTTGTCTGGCGGGTGCGCGGTGTTTCCTGGGGCTCTCGGGCCGATACGCAGCCGAGATCGACGCGACCGCGCTGGCCGAACCGACAACGCCGCCGGACTTCTCCGGGCTCTCCAACGGCGAGCAGCGGTGGACGAACCTGGAGCGGGTGGAGTAGGGCGTGGCGGTAGATAAAGGGGACGATTCAGATTGGGAGGAATTTTCGGAGGGCTTCAAGGACGCCGTTTTGGTCGTTGGTGGGGGAGACCCACTGTGCGACTTCCTTGACGAGTGGGTGGGCGTTGCCCATGGCGACGCCAACGCCGGCTGAGGCGATCATGGCGTAGTCATTGGGTGCGTCGCCGAGGGCGAGGACGTTTTCCATGGTTGCGCCGAGGGATTCGGCGACGATGGCGACGGCCCGGGCCTTGCTGACGCGCTTCTCCATGATCTGGATCAGGTCGTCGTCGGTGCGGACGACGGTGACTTCGTCGCCGAAGGCGCCGGCGACGAGATTCTCAAGCCGCAGCATCATCCAAGGCTCGCCGAGGAACATGAGCTTGGTGACGTCGAGGTGGGCGAATTTTTCGAGGGGTGTGATGACGTCTGGCTTGAAGAACTTGCCGGTTTCGGTGGTGTGGAGGGGGTCGAAGTGGTCGGTGTACCAGCGGTCGAGGATTTCGCAGGAGACTCGGACCTCGTCGAACATATCGCGGCAGGCGTTGACGATGCGGTGGACGACGGCGGCGGGAAGGGGGAGGTGGAAGACGGGCTTGCGTGCGGGTTCGTCCCAGATGAGGGCGCCGTTGTAGTTGACCTGGGGGGTGGTGAGATCCAGGAGCTGGTAAGTGGGGCGGACGGAGCGGGGCGGGCGGGCGGAGGCGATGACGACGGGGATACCCCGGCGGGCGAGGTCGCGCAGGGCGGCTGCGGTGTCGGGGTCGACGCGCTTTGCGGAATCGAGGAGGGTTCCGTCGAGGTCGATCGCCACCATGCGGATATCGGGCATGGGAGGGGTTCTACCCGGGCGTGGGCGAAATCCGAAATCGAGGTTGCCAAGTCGATCGCGCGGGTGGCGGCTGCGAACCACTACGCGGCCCGTCAGGACGAGAGTTGCAGGATGTCGTTTCCACCGGATCCCACCACCGCAGGCGCCGCGCTACCTCCACCAGGACAGGGCGGGGTCGGTTTCGAGCAGGTCGCGGAGCACGGCGAATGCGCCCGGTCGGGAGAGGACGGTGATGTAGCCGGGCTTGATCTCGGGGACCAGCTTCAGGGCTTCGGCGAAGACGGCGCGTGTGAGGCCGGCGGCGGCTTCGGCGCGGGCGATGTCCCAGAAGTTGAGCGTGTCGAAGACGTGTCGGATGTCGATCTCGCCGCCCTCGCCGTGGAGTTGGGCGGTGAGATAGGCGGCGAGGCCGACCTGCACGCCGTGGCTGCCGGCGGGGGTGCGGAGGAGGTCGAGGGCGTGGCTGATGAGGTGCTCGCTGCCGCTGCACGGGCGACTCGAACCGGCGACACCCATGGCGACGCCGCCGAGGAGCAAGCCGGTGGCGAGGCGTTCGACGCCGGCGGGGTCCCAGGAGGTGATGGCGAGGGCTTCGGCGATGGAGGCCCGGGCGACGGCGGCTGCGATTCCGTCGACGCGATCGCCCAGGCCGGCGTGTTCTGCGAGGCGCCAGTCGGCGAGGGCGGAGACCTTGGCCATGACGTCGCCCAAGCCCGCGGCGAGCAGTCGAGGGGGTGCGCCGGCGCAGATGACGGTGTCAACGATGACGCCGGCCGGGCTGTCGCACTGAACGGAGACGCGGCGACCGTCCGGCCCGACGAGGCTGGCTGTGGGCGAGGCGAAGCCGTCGTTGCTGAGGCTGGTGGGCACGCAGACCACGGGCACTTCGGTGTGGGACTCGCCGCCGCCGAGGTTGGCTGCGGCGTACTTTCCGACGTCCAGGGAGCGCCCCCCGCCGACGGCGATGACGCCGTCGACGCCTGCGGTAGATAAGGCGGTGGCGACGGCTTGCGACTCGGCGACGGTTCCGTGTTCGACGGACACCTCGGCTGCGAGGGTGAGACCGCCGTCGATGAGAACCTTGCGGACCTCGGCGACGACTTTCTCCGGAAGGTCACGGCTCCACACCATGCCCGCGCGGGAGACGCCCAGCCGCACCGCATCGTCCGCCAGCTCGCGTACAACGCGCGGCCCGACCCGGGCGATCACCGGGAGGTGCACGGAGCGAAACCGGCGGGGATAAAAGTCGTCCACGGCGGAACCATAACCGCCAGCGGCACGTCGCCAAAGAAGAGCCCGCGCCGGAAGCGGGCTTCCGGCGCGGGCGGTTTATCTCAATGCGGTCGTTCGTCAGGCCATTAGGCCCGGCGACGCAGACCCATCATACCGACAAGGGCCATCCCGGCCGTCGAGGCCAGCGGGAGCGGAATCACCTCGACTTGGATCGCTACGCTGTTCAGCACGGTGTTGCCCGTGCCGAACGCGATGAGCTCGAAGTCGTACACGCCAACGGCGTTGAAGTCGAACGAAGGAAGGCCTAGAAAAGCCATACCCATGTTCAGAGAGTTCTGGGGAATAAAGGGCTGCCCGGGAACGGTAGAGGGAACGAAAGAGCTCAACGTGGTGAACACCGGCGGGGCGGAGGACGGGTTCGTATCAATCTTCAGTTCAACCCGGGTCACGCCACTGTCTGCGCCTAGCACGACCGAGTAGTCGAAGTTCCACTTCGCGAACAATGGAGCAGACGGGCCGAACCCACCCGCCGGAGCGGAGTAGACACCGTTGAGGTCGCTGTCGGCGATGGGGCCGACCGTCCGCAACTACGCCCGCAGCCCGAGCTCCACCAGTCCCACTGTCGACACCTTAAAGTTGCCGTTGGGCTGACCGTTATTGCCCGGCGGGTTTCAACCGCCGGTGACGTCCGTGTTGAAAACTGTCGCCGCTTGGGCGAACGAACCGACACCGACAACCGCCGCAATTGCGGCGAGCATGTAACGCTTTATCTTGCACTCTCCGGTGAATTAAGACTTGAGTTGCAACATCCACCCCCGCGAGGGGGCTGAAGAGGACATCGGGGCCGTGGTTTCGCTAGGCTGGGTTTACCAAG